>JAWXAT010000014.1 GCA_034439615.1 Oligoflexia bacterium
CTCATGCTCATGCTCATGCTCATGCTCATGCTCATGCTCATGCTCATGCTCATGCTCATGCTCATGCTCATGCTCATGCTCATGCAGAGGTTGATCTTCTTTTAAAATCAAATTCCCGAAGTTTGAGATTTCATTTAGCTCCATTTTGTATGCACCAAATGCAGCGTGCGAAGTTTCAAGAGTTTTATCAAACCAATTCAATAATTTCTCAGAACTAATGATCAAAGTATCAGGAAGCAAAACAAGATTTTTTTCTTCCCACTTTTCATGTGAAGCTAAAAGTGTCATGGGCCATTCTTGTTTTTCGATTGGCTTATGAATAATAAAATCAATTCTAAAATCAGTTTTATTTTTTAATTCAAACCCATCTGCCCAAGTTTTAAGCCGCGCTAGTTTTTCTTCGCGCGTTATGATGGTGACCTTAAACTCTGTATTTGTTTCTAAAAGATGTGTAAAAGAATTCTCTATAAGAGCTTTGCCCTCATGAATCATTAATTCTTTAATGGGCCAATCAGAGTTTCGTTTGCCAAAACCAGCGGCTGGGATTAGTACATTTAGCATGAAAACAATTCCAGTAATTTTAAGTTTTAATCATATTGAATTGACCAAGAGATGCGTAAACTCAGTACTTGGTCATTTTACAACAAGGCCAATCTATCTTGTTCACAACGGATCACAAACTGAAATCGTAAATGAACTTAAAGCTGAATTCCCGCAAGTGGAACACCTCGTTTTAGAAGTGAACCAAGGCTTCTCTGGTGGGGCTAATCACGGTTTACGAACGGCATTTAGCAGTAACGTAGAGCGTGTCTTATTTGTGACAAACGATACGACACTTGAAAAGTTATCATTTGATGAATGGCCAGGTTATGTAAGTGATAGTTATATAATGGCCCCTCGAATTGAGAGAAGAAAAACAGGTACGATTGATTCTTTGGGTGCCAAAGTTGATTTTTTCAAAGGTAAACTCATTCATCATAATTTAGAAAATCAAGCTGACGTGAATGATCCTGGATTCTACGTTCCGGGTACTGCGTTTTTGATTTCTAAAAAAGCCTGGGATAAAATAGGGGAATTTGACGCAAGTCTTGGCACCTATTGGGATGATGTGGATTATAGCCTTCGAGCCAGGGCCCAAGGTGTTAGTTTAGATCTCTTGCCCTCAATTGTTTTAAATCACGGTATAGGTAAAACCTGTCATGGCAATCCGCTATACACTCTCTATCATTTTCACCGTAACAGGAGGCGAGTGACCTGGCGCCATGCTAAAAAGGGCCATAAGCTTGTGTTTGGAGCAGTCTACGGATACGATATGGCGCGAAAAATTTTCAAATTTACTCTTAATCATGATCCCATTCGCTTGAAATTCGTACTTCGCGCCCTTCTTTCATGATATGGTGCGCTCATATTTATGAGCGAAAAATCTGAATTATTGCCTACAACAAAAGATGAGATGAATAAGCGTGGTTGGAATGAATTAGACATTCTTCTCATCACGGGTGATGCGTACATTGATCATCCCACATTTGGCATTCCTTTACTTGGTCGGGTATTAGAAAAAAAAGGTTATAGAGTCGGTATCATCGCGCAACCTGATTGGCGCAATTTTGATGATATCACCCGCATGGGAACACCAAAACTTTTTTGCGGTGTGAGTGCTGGTTCAATGGATAGCATGATTAATAAATACACAGCCCTTAAGCGTCTTCGCGATTACGATGCCTATACACCCGGGGGAAGTCCTGATCTAAGACCTGAAAGAGCAACAATCGTATTTACAAATTTAGCTAGAAAAGCATTTCCGGGGCTGCCAGTTATTATCGGTGGTATTGAAGCAAGTTTACGACGATTTACCCATTTTGATTATTGGGATAATAAAATACGTAGAAGTATTCTTTTTGATTCACGTGCTGATCTTCTTTGTCACGGAATGAGTGAAAAAACAATTTTAGAAATTGCCCATCATTTTAAATCTGGAGGAACCGTTGATAACATTCCTCCTTTTCGTGGTACTGCTCGCATTCATAAAAATATTGATTCGATTCCTGAAGACAAACGCATTGTTATGGCGAGTTTTGAAGAAATTCAAGCCCCACTTAATGGCACAGTAGAAGAAATAAATCTTAGTCATGCAAAATTTAATAAATCAGCTGTAACAATTGAGCGTGAGAGTAATCCCCATAACGCAAAAATTCTTATCGAACCATGCCAAGGGCGTTATGTCGTAGCTCAACTTCCTGTATTGCCACTTTCAACAAAAGAGCTTGATGATATCTACGAGCTGCCTTTTACTAAACGGCCCCATCCAATGTATGTGCAGCCCATACCAGCATATGAAGTTATAAAATTCTCAGTGCAAACAAATCGTGGATGTTTTGGTGGCTGTAGCTTTTGTGCGATCACTTTACAACAGGGGCGAGAGATTCAATCTCGAAGCCCGGATAGTCTTAAAAAAGAAGTCGAAAAATTAAAAAATATTCCCGGATGGGCAGGCACAATTACAGATCTTGGTGGGCCGAGTGCAAATATGTACAAGCTCACTGGTAAAGATGAAAGCATTTGTAAGTTGTGTAAAAAAATGTCGTGTTTATTTCCAAAGCCTTGTTTTAATTTAGACACCGATCAAACACCACAAATTGAAATGATGCGGATGATTCGTAAAACTCCAGGTGTTAAACATGTCTTTATCGCAAGTGGTATTCGCTATGATTTAGCACTTCAAACGCCAGAATATATAAAAGAGGTGACTCAACACCACACAGGTGGAGTGATGAGTGTAGCGCCTGAACATACCGACCCCATGGTTTTAAAACTTATGAAAAAACCACCCATTGAAGAATACAATAAATTTGTAGAGTATTTTAATCAATACAGCAAAGAAGCTGGCAAAAAACAGATGCTCTCGCCCTATTTTATTTCAAGCTTTCCTGGTTCAGATTTAAATAAAACTTCAAAAATGAGTGAGTATTTCAAGGCTAATAAAATGCGCCCTGAACAGATTCAAGATTTTATCCCATCGCCTATGACCTTAGCGACTGCCATGTATTATACAGAAAAAAATCCTCACACCAATGAACCCATTTATATTGAAAAAGCCATGTCTAAAAGAAAGCTTCAAAAACGAACGCTTCAATCTTTTTTGCCTCAAAACAGATTTATTAAGGCTCGTGATTTGCGTAAAAAAGGAAAATTTCCTCGCACCTACATTGCTTCTGAAACAGAAACACTCGATGGGAATAATAGCCCTTTAGATATAAACGGTTAGTTTTATTACAAATTGGGGTTAACAGATGCGTCCGATTGAAATCTTAGATTCTGAGACCATTAATAAAATTGCAGCCGGTGAAGTTATTGAAAGACCAGCAAGTGCATTAAAAGAGCTACTTGAAAATAGTGCTGATAGCGGAGCCACGCGCGTTGAAATAGATTTTGACGAAGGTGGTAAAACTGAAATTCGAGTACTTGATGATGGTCACGGTATGGATCTTAATGAACTGCCATTGTCATTAGAGAGACATGCAACAAGTAAAATTAAATCAATTGATGATTTAATGAGTTTAAATACATTCGGTTTTCGCGGCGAAGCCCTGGCATCTTTGGCGGCTGTTAGTGAACTCTCACTTCATAGCGGTAAAAAAGAATCACCATCGGGTTCAAAAATTATTTCTTACGGAGGAAAAACCGAGGGGCCGGTTCCTGCTGCGCCATTGTGCGGAACCCAAGTTGTAGTTAAAAATCTTTTTTTTAATGTTCCAGCAAGACAGAAATTTCTAAAATCTGATGCTGGTGAAACAGCGGCAATTAAAAAAACTGTACGATCATTTGCTTTAAGTCATCCTGAATTACAAGTCACATTAAGGCAATCTGGTCGTGTTATTTATCAATGGGGTAAACAAGATTTTTTTAAACGCGCATGCCAAGTTTTAAATGTCGAGCCAAATCAAGCTTTACTCATTGAGGCAGTCGAGTCGGGGCTTAAGCTTCAAGCTGTACTTGTATTGCCACAATGGAATTTAGCCACCCAACAAGGTATTTGGCTTTTTGTACAATCAAGACCTGTGGTTGATCGCATAATTCAACAAGCACTTTTTGAAGGTTATCGAAATCTCATGATGCAGCATCAATACCCACAAGCGGTATTAAAACTCAATGTGGATCCAGGTTCTGTAGATGTGAATGTGCATCCTACAAAAGCACAAGTAAAATTTCTTAACCCCTCAGCTGTTTTTAGATTTATTAGTAGAACTGTTAAAGAGGCATTAGAGAAAAAATTAGGTGCTCAGCAAAATAAATCAAGTGATGTTATCTATGATACTCATACACAGCAAAATCTCGTGCGTGATGCCGTAGTTCAATACAATCAAAGAGCATACACAGCGGCTCAAGAAGACGCAGTTGAGACATCTCGATTTTTAGCTCAATCTTCATTTCAAAACAATGCGCCTAAAGATAATTCAACTGATTTACTAAATGCCGTTATGCCTGAAGCAAAACCAAAAGGTGCATGGTCATCACTTCAACTTATTGGTCAGTACTCAAATACATATCTTGTGACTCAATCTGCAAAAGCATTGGTACTTATTGATCAACATGCGGCACATGAGAGAGTATTATTTGAGGGGCTAAAAAATAATTTTCAAAAAAATAATGTTGAAAAACAAGCAGCCCTTTTAGAAGAACTCATTGAACTTCCGGCTGAAGCTATTGAGGCAATTACTGAAGCTCGATATGAGAAAATATTTAATGAACTTGGTTTTGACTTAGCCCAAAGAGGTCCCACTACATTAAGTATAATAGCTAGGCCCGCATTTTTAATTGATGTAGGTTTAGCTCCACTTTTTGAGCGTCTAGGTGAGCAAATACTTGATTGCGGATCCAAAGGGGTAATCGATGACCTTTTGGGTGAAATATGGGCCTCAATGGCTTGTCACGGCGCAATCAGAGCGGGGAGAGTACTTAGCCAATCTGAGATGCAATCACTTTTAAATCAAATGGATGATTATTCTTTTTCAAGTTTTTGCCCACATGGAAGGCCTGTAAGTGTTCAATTAGGGCTGCATGAACTTGAGAAAATGTTTAAGAGAATTGTGTGAAAGTTGTAAGTATTTGCGGCGCTACTGCTACCGGAAAAACCGCTATCGCATTTCAATTAGCTCAAAAATTAAATACAGAAATTATAAGTTTTGACAGCTTACAAATTTATCAAGAATTAAACATCGGTACTGCTAAACCCCCACCCGAAATGCTTAATGCCATCAGACATCACCTTATTGATGAAATTAAACCCACAGAAGTTTTCACTGCAGGTGATTTTAGAAAACAGGCACTCCAGATTTTAAAAACATTAAGTGATTCAAAAGATTTTGCAATCTTGGTTGGCGGAACGGGTTTTTATCTTCAAGCTCTTTTAAAAGGAATGCATGATATTCCTGAGGTTTCAACTGAAGTGAAACATAAGTTAAAGGCAGATTTAAAAGCTCTCGGCAGCACAGAACTTTATGAGGAGCTTCAAATTTCTGACCCTCAATATGCGACAAAGATTCATCCCAACGATACATATAGAATTTTAAGAGGACTTGAACTTATTCGTTCAGGTAAAGGGCCAACACAAATTCGAAATGATTTTAATCCGCAAAAATTTCCTTACACATTAGTACAATTGGGACTTCGTCGTAAAAAAGAAGTTCTTAAAAATGCTATTGAAGTTCGAACGAATAATATGTTTGAGCAAGGGATACTTAATGAAACGCAAACACTTGTAAAAAAATACTCTAAAGACTTACGCCCATTACAAAGTGTAGGGTATAAAGAATGTGTAATGCATCTTGATGGGCAAATTTCAATAAAGCAGGCTCAAGATTTAATTACCCAAAATACTATGGCCTTGGCTAAAAGACAGAGCACTTGGTTTAAACGAGATAATACCATTCATTGGTTTGACCCCGATGATACAAACCAAAACATCATGGATGAGATAAACAAGGTATTAGATAATCAATACACAGCGTAAAGCTTGACAAAATTCTATAAATTTCAAATACTTCGCTCATGATAAGTAGCATGACCGGGTTTGGGACGTCTGCTTTTAAGAATGAGAAGATTTCCCTAAATATCCAAATTAAAAGTGTGAATGGTCGTTTTTTAGAAACACGCTTTCGTATGCCTCGTGAGTACTCAAGTCTTGAAGGTGAAATTAAGAAAAAAATCTCAAAATATATTCAGCGTGGCACACTCGATATTTCTATTTATCGCACTATTGAAACAAAAGACGCCAATATCGTTGTCACTCCCAACATCTCATTAGCAAAAGCGTGGGTGAAGGCCTGTCAAGAGTTAGCGTCGTTTACTAATCTCAACGACGATACAACATTTGCCTCGCTCTTACGTGTTCCCGATATGATGCAAATTTCCGGTAATGAAGAACTTCAAGACTGGGAAAAATCAGCCGTCTATGAAACCGTAGAAAAAACATTAGAAGCTTGCTTGGGCGAAAAACGTAGAGAAGGCGAAGCCCAATTCAAAACGTTTTCAGATCTATTAGATACACTTGAAAAATTCATTACTGATATTAAGAAGAAAAAAAAGATCATTGATAGCCAGCTTCTAGCAAAACTGGGTGAGCGTCTTAAAGCACTTGCTGATGGGATAGCAATTGATCCTCAACGGCTTGCTCAAGAAGCTGTTTTTCTAATGGATAAAGCCGATATCGAAGAAGAGCTCATTCGTGCAGAAACCCACATCAAGGCCTATAGACTTGCGTTGAATGAAAAAGTAAGTGTGGGCAAGAAGCTTGAGTTTTACACTCAAGAGCTCCATCGAGAAATCAATACCATGGGTTCAAAAACTCAGGCTCTTGAAGTAACTTTAGATGTTATTGAGGCAAAAACCTGCATCGAAAGACTGCGCGAACAGGTGCAGAATGTGGAGTAAATGAAAGCATTCCGTCATGGACGCATATTAAAGTTTGAAGGTGAGTCACGGCTCAAGCCTTGCCTTATCATCGTTTCAGCACCCAGTGGTGCCGGGAAATCCACCCTTTGTGCCCGCCTTGTTGAGGAATACCCAGAAATCATTGAAAATGTGAGTTTTACGACACGCCCGCCACGTAATAAAGAAGACGATGGTGTTGATTACTTCTTTGTAGATATGGCGGAGTTTGAGGAGAAGAAAAACAGGAGCTTTTTTGTAGAACATGCCATGGTTCATGACCACTGCTATGGAGTAAGCTTTGCCCAGATCGAAACGGCAATTAAATCAGGAAGGCCCATTATTTTAGATATTGACGTTCAGGGAGCTAAAACTCTTCTCAATAAGTTCCCAGATGCCCTCACGATCTTTGTTTTACCTCCTTCTATCGAGGAGTTAGAGCGAAGGCTTAAATCAAGGGATCAAGGAAAAACCAATAACTACATGCTCAGAATCAAAAATGCGGCATCTGAAATGGCTCAAGCCGTTCACTTTAAACACCAGCTCATTAATGAGAATCTAGAAGAAGCCTATGCACAGTTTAAGAAAGTAGTTGAAACTGCGCTCAGAAATAGCTAATTTGATTAGCTAAAGTAAAATAAAGGAGTGCTTCGTGGCTCGTATTACGGTTGAAGATTGTCTTACAAATGTTGCTAATCGTTTTGCATTGGTAATGTTAGTTTCTAAACGTGCTAAACAAATTATGCGCGGTTCTAAACCTTTGGTAAGTGTAAAAGATAATAAAGCTATTGTTACTGCACTTCGCGAAGTTGCAGCGAATAAAGTTTGGTATGATGTAGGTGATGGCACTGCTGAAGATCAAATTGAACAAGACTTGAATCGTTAATGTGCTTGCCCTCTTAATTCTTATTGCACGGAACTCAAATGAGTGAGTCCTTTAAAGACATTTCGAAGGGCGAAAAAAATATCACACCCACAAAAGCTCTTGCCCAGCTCAAAGATAAAATTACGTCTTATTTTCCGCTCGCCGATCTCGCTTTAGTAGATAAAGCATATAAATTTTCAGAAAAAGCACATTCTGGTCAACTCCGTAGATCTGGAGATCCGTACATACTTCATCCATTGGGTGTTGCCACCGCCCTTGCTGAAATGCACATGGATCTCGACACGATCATCACTGGCCTTTTACACGACACAGTAGAAGACACAGTTGCCACATTAGAAGATATTGAAAAACTATTTGGGCCGACAATCGCTAGTCTTGTAGATGGTGTGACTAAAATTTCTCAAATGTCGTTTCGTAATACCCACGAAAAACAATCAGAAAATATACGTAAAATGATTATCGCTATGGGGCGAGATATTCGAGTGATTTTAGTAAAACTCGCTGATCGCCTCCACAATATGCGAACTCTGAATCATATGCCCATCGATCGACAAGTGATTATTTCTCAAGAAACCCTAGATATCTATGCACCGCTGGCAAATAGACTTGGTATCAGCTGGTTAAAGATAGAACTTGAAGATTTAAGTTTACGGTATTTAAAACCTGAAATTTATCAAAAGCTTTCTCAAAAAGTTTCTAAGAAAAAAAATGAACGGGAAAAATACATTCTTGAAGTTATCTCGGTTTTGAAAAAAGAATTAACAAAAGAAAGTGTTAAAGCTGAAGTGCACGGCAGACCAAAACATTTTTATTCAATTTATAAAAAAATGGAAGCTAGCAGCATTGATTATGAACAAGTTTATGACATCTTAGCGTTTCGAGTTTTGGTTGATACAATGGTTGAGTGTTATGAGGTTTTAGGTGTTATTCATAATATTTGGAAGCCTATCCCTGGGCGTTTTAAAGATTTTATAGCTATGCCTAAAGCCAATAACTATCAAAGTTTGCATACAACAGTTATTGGCCCGGGTGGTGAGCGTGTTGAAATTCAAATTAGAACCCATGAAATGCATTTGATTGCAGAGCGTGGAATTGCTGCCCACTGGAAATACAAGGAAGGTGGGGGCATCGATAAAGAAACAGAAAAACGTTTTGAATGGCTCCATCAACTTTTGCAATGGCATCAACAGCTCAAAGACCCATCAGAATTTTTAGAGACAATTAAAACCGATCTATTTGCAGGTGATATTTACGTTTTTACTCCCCATGGCGATGTCATGGAGTTTCCGTTCGGAGCCACTGCACTTGATTTTGCCTACAGTGTGCATACAGACGTTGGAAATCATTGTGTTGCTACAAAAGTGAATGGGAAGATTGTTCCTTTTAAACATAAACTTAAAAACGGGGATAGTATCGAAGTTGTTACATCACCGAATCAAAAGCCAACAAAAGATTGGCTCAAGATGGTTTATTTAAGTCGCGCTAAAAATAAAATCAGAGCTTATATTAAAAGTGAAGAGCGTGCTCGAGCGATTAGTTTGGGTACTGAGATGATTGAAAAATTATTTAAAAAATATGATCTCAATTTTAATAATTTTTTAAAACCCATTCATACCGAAAAACTTCTTAAAGAATTAGCACTATCAGAATTAAACGATGTCATCGCACAAGTGGGTTATGGCAAGATTGCACCATTAAAAATTGTTGAAATTTTAGCTCCAGAAAAAACAAAAGAGCCACTTAAAGAACCTCCAGAGCCTGATACTTTTTTAAGAAAAGTTTTTAAAGCAGCAATTCAAAAATCATCTAAATCTAGATCAGCAATTCAGATTCACGGGATGAGTGATATTTTAGTGCGTTTTGGAAAATGCTGTAGTCCGATTCCAGGTGATCCGATCGTGGGTTTTATTACGAGGGGGCGAGGTATAACGGTTCATCTTGCAATTTGCCCAAAAGTTTATGACATGGATCAAGATCGCAGAGTCGATGTTGCCTGGAACCTTGATATGCAAACAGAGCGTGTGGCTAAACTTCGCATCGTCTGTGTGGATGAACCTGGGTTACTGCAAAAAATGTCTGAAGCTTTTGCTGAACAAGGGGTGAATATTCATACCGCCCAAGTTAGAACAACAAAAGATCAAAAAGCCATTAGTCTCTTTGAAGTGAGTGTTCATGACATAGCCCATCTTCAAAAGGTTATGAAAGAGCTTGAAAAAGTAAAAGGCGTTATTTCAGTTGAGCGTATGAAGGCATGATTCAATTGAAAGCTTAATTCATTTTTATTACTGGGCCAAATATATCTTGATCCGGCGGCATGATTAATTCTTTAGGATCCACTTCATCACAAAATTCAGCTTCAAAATTTTCAATCAATGCCAGTGGTTTTTGTTCATTTGACTCACCCATGACCAGTACCCCAGCAGCTGCGAGACCATCAACTATATTGGTGGTACTCATAACAATCGGTCGATTAAAGATATCGGGTTTTCCGATATGGCTATCTACACCTTTGAATCCCCAATAAGAGATACCAACGCCACTCACACCTTTACGTAAAGGTGTGCATCTTGAATCTGTTAGAATTATGCCTAGTTTTTTAATCTGATAATGAGTTTTGGTTGTTAACCAAAGGTCTTTTGCACTTTGGTAAGGATCTTTTGGCCAGAGAATATAAAATTTTCCTTCAGCATTTGATTCATCGATTCCGGCTGCGGGGATTAAAATATTATTTTTTATGGTGAGATATGTTTTATATGATTCGCATAAAACAATATCGGCTTCTTTTTTAACGAGATCTTTTTTTGAAGTCTCAGAATGATTTACGATTTGACCTTCAGCTAATGAGATAATCTTAGAGGTAACCAGCAAAATTGACCCTTCAGGCAACGATTTCACATGAGTCGTGATAAAACTGACTAAATCTTCGTTTAAATGAAAAATACGGGTCGAAATTGCAGTGATTTTCATGGGTGAAACATACATTGCGTCATAAAGGTCTTGCAAGTTTTGAGATCTTCATCAAATATTTAGATAGGAGAACTTACAATGAAGCGACGCATCATAATCTGCGCTTTTTTGATCGCAGGTTGTGCACAAAATCAAATTGTTACTGAAGAGAATACTGAAATAAGACCTGTGAAGCGTTTTAGATCTACTTCACGCACACCTTCTTCAGAAAACGCTAAAAAAATTAAGCCCGTAGAAAGTACATTGGCGCAAAAAGTAAACCAAACTTTCAAGAGCATTCTTACTAACGATGATAAAAAAGCAAAACTAGCATATGGTCGAAATTATAGACACATGCCTGATTTTATTCAGTTCGCTGTTGATCTGCGATTTAAAAATTACGACCATGCCATTATACTTTTAGAAAAATTGGAAATTACTCCACCAGAAAAAGAATTCTGGTTAAAAATTCTTAATACAAAACCAGCTCGTTTAGTGTCCCCAATTTGTGAAGCACTTAAGGCCGATACATCTCTTAATTTTACTGAATCCCAAGAGCAGGTGAGATGGAACAATGAAACCGATAAACTCATTGAATCATTGATATCAGCACAAGCTAAAAATGCTGAGCCTTCTGAATTAGATAAAATTATTGAACAAATAAATTGTAAGCATGTTGGTGAAGCATTGAGTTGCGAGCCCATTGAGCCTGCTTTAAGAGAGAAATTATTAAATGATGTTTTCTTTGACAAAATTCATAATCTTCAAGTACGCGATACAAATTTTATTAAATGGAATAATAAAAATTATATAAAAATAACTGAATATCAAAGGCATGTGACAATAGATTCTCTGCATAAGTTTTTTCATGCAATTCAAGCGACCCCCTATGATCGACAAGTTAAATTTTTGAAACGATACCGAGGCATCGGTCGAGATTTAAGATCTGAGAATATTGTCGGTCGAATATTTGGTGATCTTGTTTTAGGCGATGAAAAAGATATGGTTTTAGCTGAGCATATTCAAAGTTTTTTACAGGCGTATCCGATATTAAATCTTACTTTGGGTTTAGAATTTGAATTGGCAACTTGTGGTTTGCCAACTGAAATACCAGCGTTTAAACCACCTAAGCCAAATGCTAACACTTCAAGCTCAGCAGGCAAAAACCCTTCAGCGACTGCAACAGTGAGTCCTTCGCCAGTACCTAAACAATAATCGTATGAAGAATGGCATTTAAGATAGCTAGTACCACTGCGCCTAAAAATGCTGTGGACCAATTTTTTATACTAAAGTTAGGTAAAACAGCTGCGCAAAATCTTAAAATAACTCCGTTGATGATGATCATAAACAAGCCAAGGGTTATGATATTTAGAGGTAATGTCAGTAAGACTAATATCGGCTTAATAAAAAAATTTGCAAAACCAATGACAACTGAGATAACGAGTGCAGATAAAAAACCACCTACTTGAAATCCAGATAAAAAATATGATGTCGCCATAAGTGCAATTGCTGAAACAGCCCACTGCACTAATGTGATGATGAGTCCGTGATCCATTTGTTTATCCTATTCAAGTAAAGTCAGGTTTAAAAAAATACTTCTAGCTAACTGAAATTGGCTATTACGTGCAAGAAAGTCTTTATCTTCTAAATTGTTTTCATTTCCCTGCTGCCAATAACTAACGCCCATACGAACAACTTTTCCGAAAATATCTAGTTGGTAGTATATTTCACCTTGAATTTCAAATCCATAACCATATTGTACAACTTTAAGGCGAGAGGGGGTTTGTGCAGAAAAAATCTGGAGCAGATCAAATGCTGCGAGTACTCCAAGCTTTCTTGTAATAGGGATGCTTCTTTCTATAGCAAAAGAAATTCCTTTGTATTGGGTGATGAAAAGTTTGTCAGTTGTGTCCATCAGTTTAAAATTTGAATCACTTTGGTGATATAAAATTTTAAAAGCTAGGTTGTCATCAAGACGAGTATTGTCAAAGTAAAATGTGTAACGAGGGCCAATGTCGAGCCACGTCATATAGGCATCAGCTTTATTAGTTGATGCGACATCAGGCACAATGTTTTGTGCGTATATTCCCCGTGCTTCAATACCAAGATTGCCCCAGAAATTACTTACTGCTTCGCCGCCAATTGCATAGAGATTTCCATTTTGGCCTAATTTTACAGTGTCAGCGGTATTGGTAATCATTTGAACAAGACCTGTTTTAATTTTAAAACGATAATTGCGTGGAGGGTTTTGCTCTCTGATTTCATCAATAATGCTATTTACTTCATCCCATTTAAATTGAGGAAGATCGGCCTCAAATGATTGGCTTTGTGCTGGTGTCGGCGTTTGTGCCAACGTAACTTGTGAAATAAATAATAGTAAAAATAAAAATTTCACGGAAGGTACTCCAGCGGATCAACTGGTTTTTTATTCACGCGAATTTCAAAATGAAGATGTGGTGCAGTGGCGCGTCCTGTTTTACCAACGAGTCCGATGAGACTTCCGCGTTTAATGAGTTCTCCGGATTTCACTAGTAATTTATGACAGTGGCCATAGAGGGTAGCGGTTTTTGAATTGTGCTCAATAATAATCATTTTGCCATAGCCCGAAAATTTTTGGCCTGCATAAACTACTCGCCCGTCGGCTGGAGCATAGATGCGTGTTCCTTTAGGGGCTGCGATATCGATACCATCATGATGTGAGCCATCGTCTTCGGCAATAAATTCTTGCGAGACTTTGGGTTTAGCAATGGGCCAAACAAGATAGAGACCGTTTTTTTTATTTGGAATAGACGCAGGTTTACGATGTGGTGTCGATGAACAGTTGAGGTTAAGCATCGCAAAAATTATGAGTAGTGTTACCCGCCAAAACCGATTTCCCACTTTTTAAACTCCTCCATGAGTTCATAATTGGTACAGTCTAATTTTAGCGGTGTGATGCTGACGTATCCTTCATCGATATGATTGCAATCGCTGCCTTTTATATCATCAAAACCTTTGTATTCTCCACCGAGCCAATAATAGGGGCGATTACGCGGATCAAGGCGTGTTTCAATTTCATCAGAGTAGTATCTGCGACCTTGTTTTGAAATCTTAACACCTTTTACTTGATTCATCGGAAGATTGGGAATGTTCACATTGATAACATGATTAAGTGGGTATTTTTCTTTTATAGCCATGGGAACAAAAATCTTTGCAAAGGCCACTGCGGTTTCCCAGTGCATAGAAACCTTTTCGAGGTGATGACCCAATGATAAACTAAATGCTAATGCTTTGACTCCGAAGTAAGCTCCTTCGCGGGCTGCTGCTACGGTACCAGAATAATAAATATCATTTCCTAAATTTGCTCCACGATTAACACCACTCACAATTATGTCAGGCTTTTTCTTCATGATGTGTCGAGTGGCCATGTAAACACAATCAGCAGGGCTTCCACTAATTGCGTAATAATTTTTTTTAGTTTCAACACAGCGTAATGGTTTATGAAGAGTGAGGCTATGGCCACTGGTTGAACGTTCACGATGTGGAGCCACAACTGTTATGTCACCGAGTTTTTCAAGTGCTTCTGCGAGTAATAAAATTCCTGGAGATTCAATACCATCATCATTGGCAATTAAGATATTCATAGGTCCCATCCATGGCTGAAGAAAACAGTAGTTACCTATAATTATGCCAGTCCCACGGCGTCAACGAAAGGTGAGCTGATATTTCTCGCCTTTGGTCAAGTCGGGGTCTAATGGAAAAATGTATTTCTGTGACTTAAATTACTTTTGATTATTCTTTGAAAACTGGAAATCCTTGGCAAAGTTCTTTGATTTGGCCACGAACGGTTGATGTGACTTTTGATTCACCACCAGCTTTTAACACTTCGTGAATCCAAGAACCTACGATTTTCATCTCAGTCACACCCATACCTCTAGTTGTAAGAGCAGGTGTTCCGATACGAATTCCGCTAGTAATAAAAGGGCTTTTTGTTTCAAAGGGAACAGTGTTTTTATTTACGGTGATGCCAGCTTGGTCTAACCAATGTTCAGCATCTTTACCGGTAATATTTTTATTTGTTAAATCAATAAGCATTAAATGATTGTCAGTTCCGCCAGTGACAAGATCATAACCATGACCCATGAGTACTTCGGCTAATGTTTTGGCATTATCAATAACTCGCCTAGCATATTTTTTAAAGTTAGGTTTAAGGGCTTCTCCAAATGCTACGGCCTTTGCCGCAATGACGTGTTCAAGTGGGCCACCTTGAATGCCAGGAAATATTTTTGAGTTCACAGCTTTTCCAAGGGCTTCACTGCAAAGAATCATTCCACCGCGAGGACCACGAAGTGTTTTATGTGTGGTTGTTGTAACGTAATCTGCGTAGGGGATTGGTGAAGGTGAAAGATCAGCGGCAATAAGGCCTGCGATATGTGCCATATCTACAAAAAGTTTTGCGCCTACTTCATCGGCAATTTCTCGAAATTTTGCAAAATCTAGGGTGCGTGGGTAAGCCGAAAAACCCGCGATGATCATTTTTGGTTTTTCTGCAATTGCACGTTCGCGAATAATTCCATAATCAAGGCGTTTATCTTTTTGGCTCACACCATAGTGAGTGGCTCGATATAATATTCCACTAAACGAAACAGGTGAGCCGTGGGTGAGATGCCCGCCATGAGAGAGATCCATTCCTAAAACCGTGTCACCAGGTTTGAGTACGGCCATGTAAACGGCCATGTTGGCTTGTGAACCTGAGTGGGGTTGAACATTGGCGTGTGAACATTTAAAAAGTTCTTTTGCGCGATCAATTGCTATTTGCTCAATTTGATCTATGAATTCACAACCACCATAATAGCGTTTACCTGGATAACCTTCAGCGTATTTGTTTGTGAGCACACTTCCTTGAGCTTCAAGAACTTCGTTTGATACGTAATTCTCAGAGGCGATCATTTCAAGGCCTTCGAGTTGTCGAAGTTTTTCTTTTTCAATATATTCAAAAATTTTAGGATCTTGTTCTTTAATGCTCATTTTTAGCACTCCATTTTTTCTGTGCGCAATTTATGACGTCCACCTGCAAAAGGTGTTGAAAGCCAGGTACGAGCAATTTCGATTGCTAATCCAAATGGAATCAAACGAGCTCCCAAGCAAAGTACATTGGCATTATTATGTTCTCTTGATAATTTAGCGGAAGGTATATCCCAACATAATGCAGCCCTAATATTTTTATGCCGATTTGCACTCATGGCCATTCCTTGACCGCTGCCACAAATTAAAATTCCATAATCTGCTTTTTTATTTATTACTTCTTGGCATAATTTTTTGGCGTAATCAGGATAATCTACGGATTTTTCATCATGTGTACCTAGATCAATAAATTCAAAATTTAGATGCGATAGCTCTGAGATTAATTGTTTTTTAAGGGAAATTCCCCCGTGGTCTGCAGCGATGAGAACTTTTGTCATTTAAGGTCCGCGTTTAAAGATCAGTGAAGCATTTGTTCCACCAAAGCCGAAGCTATTAGATAAAACAGCGGTGAGTCTTTTTTCTCTCGCCGTGTTTGGAACGTAATCAAGATCGCACTCAGGACTTGGGTTATCAAGATTTATTGTGGGAGGAACAACGTTGTCACGCAGTGCTAAAACGGCAAACACTGCCTCTAAGCTTCCAGCTGCACCGAGTAAATGACCTGTCATACTTTTTGTAGAGCTCACCCATACTTTTTTAGCATGTTCTCCAAAAGCTCTTTTAACTGCTTGAGTTTCTGCAATATCCCCTGGGCCTGTGCTTGTACCGTGGGCATTGATGTAATCAATGTCACTGGGGTTAAGCTCGGCATCTTTAAGAGCCATTTCCATGCATTTTGCTGCGCCAAGTCCGCCTTCTGATGGACTCGTCATATGATACGCATCGCAATTTAGACCGTAGCCAACAACTTCGCAATAAATGCGAGCACCACGTTTGAGTGCATGTTCGAGATCTTCAACAACCATAATGCCTGAGCCTTCGGCGAGTACAAACCCATCGCGAGCGTTATCCCATGGCCTTGAAGCTTTTGTGGGATCATCGTTACGTGTTGAAAGGGCTCGCATAGAAGAAAAACCTGCGATTGCTAAGGGGCAAATTGTTGATTCTGCTCCTCCGGCTAATGCCACATCACAAATTCCATCGCGTATATATCTCATGGCTTCGCCAATTGAGTGAGCACCAGTGCTGCAAGCAGTTGTAATGCAAATATTGGGGCCACGTGCACCGTAAGTAATTGCTAATTGGCCAGCTGCAAGATTTGGAATCACCATGGGAATAAAAAATGGAGAAACACGATTAGCACCGCGATCTCTTAAGATATTGTGTTGAACTTCAATACCAGGAAGTCCACCCATACCAGCTGATACAATAGTGCCAACTCTGTCGGCATTTTCATCAGTGATGGTGAAGCCTGAATCATCGAGTGCCATTTTGCCTGCAGCCATGGCGTATTGAATGAATAGATCCATTTTTTTTTGTTCTTTTTTATGAACCCATAGATCTGGCTGGAAGTTTTTTACTTCACCCGCAATTTGCGAGTCATAGGTAGACGCATCAAAGCGGGTGATTTTTGAAATGCCCGATTTGCCTTCTAAGATATTCTTCCAAGTTTCTTGTGACGTCATCCCCAGAGGTGAAACAACTCCCACTCCGGTGACGACAACACGGCGTTTACCTGATTTCATTTAAAATTTTAGGCTTTTCCTTTGGATTGAAGATATTTTGTAACATCACCAACTGTGCGGAGTTTTTCTGCCGCTTCATCGGGAATTTCAAGATCAAATTCTTCTTCCATAGCCATTACTAATTCTACGATGTCTAAGCTATCAGCCCCTAAGTCATCAATGAATGATGATTCGGCTTTTACTTTTTCAGCTTCAACACCAAGCTGTTCCACGATAATATTTTTTACTTTTGATTCTACGTTCATGTGTTCCTCCTCTTTAATAAGCGTGCAATTCCCAATTTAAAATTTTCAAATCATATTTAAGCCGCCGTTGACATCAAGTGTGTGACCCGTGATGTAACGAGCGTAGGGAGAAGTTAAAAACAAGCAAGCGTGTGCGATATCAGCTGCTTCTCCCATGGATCCAAGTGGTACGCGTTCTAAGATGCTTTTCTTTTGCGCGTCGGTCAATGACTCTGTCATATCTGACCCAATAAATCCAGGCGCAATGCAGTTTAAGCGTATTTGACGACTGGCGACTTCTGCCGCAATGGATTTGGTAAAACCAATGATGCCAGCTTTACTAGCAGCATAATTACTTTGACCAGCATTGCCAGTTTGTCCGATGACACTTGTGATGTTAACAACCGAACCTTCTTTGGCTCGCAGCATTATTTTTACTGCTGCTTTTGTGCAGGCATAAACACTTCTAAGATTGGTCTCTATAACTGCATTCCAATCTTCAGGTTTAAGTCTTAAGAGGAGTTGATCTTTAGCAATTCCAGCGTTGTTGATCAAAACGTGAAGACCACCAAGGTCTTCTTGAATTTGCCCAAAATAAGTATCTACAGCTTGGGGGTCAGAGACGTTGAATTTATAAAGTTTGTGCCCTTCGCCTTGCAACTCTGAAAGTGTTTTTTGAGCTGCTTCATCATTTGATTGATAGGTGATAGCTACTTTTGCGCCAACATGGGCATAGGCAAGAGCGATTCCACGGCCAATGCCACGACTTCCTCCTGTTACGACAACAACTTTATCTTTGTAATTAAAAGCCATTGATCAAGCTCCGTCTTCAAGATGTTGCATCGTGTTTTTTAAATTTTCAACAGTGTCGATATTAAAAGTATGAGCCGTTAAATCTGTTTTTTTGATAAGCCCTGCAAGTACACGACCTGCGCCAAATTCTAGATATTTATTTACTCCTGTGTGTCGCACAGAACTTGTCCATAAGACGGGTTTAGTCATTTGTTCAAATAAAAGAGTTTTGGCTAATGTGCCATCGTGATTTTTTTCAGCATTCACATTATGAATTACTGCAAACTTCATTTGTTTTTGCCACTGAACTTTTTCAAGTTGTGATTTTAATCTTTCAGCTGCTGGCTTCATGAGTGAGCAATGAAAAGGAGCACTCACAGAAAGTGGGATCATTTTTGCTCGGCTCGCACCATAGTCTGAAGCAATAAGATGTTCTTTCATGTAGTCTAAAGCTTTTTGATGGCCACTGACCACTACTTGGCCTGGGCTATTAAAATTTGCTGCTTCTAAAACACAGTTTTTTAAACCACCATCGGTTGCAGCTTTATTTTGCATATCGCTACACGCTTTAATTACTGAGGCGTCATCTAAACCTAAAACGGCCATCATAGCCCCAGTACCAACAGGTACGGCATCTTGCATGGCTTGACCACGAATGCGTACTGTTACTATGGCTTCATTTAATGTCATGGCTTCACTTGCAACAAGGGCTGAGTATTCACCTAAGCTATGCCCCAATGTTACTGTAGGTCTGAATTCACATTCTGAAGTAAACACTCTCCATGCTGCAATGCTTGTAACAAGAAGGGCGGGTTGAGTGTTAGCTGTAAGTTTTAGATCTTGATCTGAACCTTCAAAACAAAGTCTTTTCAGATCAAGTTTTAAACTATCAGATGCTTCTTCATAAGTTTGTTTTGCGATATTAAAATTTTCAAAAAAATCTTTTCCCATGCCCGTATGTTGACTGCCTTGACCTGGAAATACCGCTGCCCATGATTCACTCATCTTAATACCTCAATAAAAGTGCGCCTGATGTCAGGCCCGCACCAAATACAGTGATGAGAATGAGATCACCTCGTTTAACTTTACCTGCTCTTACGGCTTCATCAAGTGCAATGGGTACAGAGGCTGATGAAGTGTTTCCTGTTTTTTCTAAATTCATAATGATTTTATCCATGGAGATATCAAGTTGTTTTGCAATGGCTTCAATGATGCGTTGATTAGCTTGATGGGGGATTACCCACTGAATATCATTAATTGTCATTTTATTTGCGAGTAAAACTTCAGTTGAACAACGAGACATTGTTCGAGTCGCATTTTTAAAAATATCACGACCCTTCATAATCATGTGATGAGCACCACTCTCTAAAACTTCTTTAGTGATGGGCATTTTTGAACCACCGCCAGGAAGCATGAGAAGTTCTGCTAAATTTCCGTCTGCAAATAGACTCTCACCTAAAATTGCACTCGCACTATTTTCATCAGCGCGTCCTAAAACAACGGCTCCTGCGCCATCACCAAAAAGTATGCAAGTGTCACGATCTTTATAATTCACAATACGTGAAAGAGTTTCAGCTCCAACAACTAATATATTTTTAAACATTCCTGTGCGAATATATTGATTGGCAACGCTACAGGCGAAAAGAAATCCAGAGCAAGCAGCGTTAAGATCTAAGGCTCCACAAGTTCCTGCACCAAGTTTTGCTTGAAGCAGTGATGCAGTATTAGGAAGTGAATAATCGCCAGTACATGTTGCAAATAATATTAATTCAATATCTGTTGGTTTAAGGCCTGAGGCACCAATGGCTTCTTGGGCAGCGATTAAGCCTAAGTCACTAGTTGCATGTACAGGTGAGGCAATTCGTCGTTCTCTAATTCCTGTGCGTTCAACGATCCATTGGTCATCGGTTTCAACTAATTTTTCAAGATCTTGATTGGAAAGTATTTTTTCAGGAAGATAGCGACCTGTTCCTTTTATTTGTGTATTGAAATTCATGGTGTAGTTACCTCAGCACTTTGAGTGCTAACAGGTTTTATTACACTTAAATCTAAAGCTTCACGCAAGCGATCAACGAGGCCTTCTTTTGCTGTTTTTTCAGCCATATGGAGAGCATTTTTAATAGCTAAGGTTGATGAGCGTCCATGACATATTAAACTTAAGCCCCCAATTCCTAAGAGGGGTGCTGCGCCATACTCAGCATAATCTAATTTCTTTTTAAGCGGTCTAAGTGAACTTTTTGCGAGTAAATAACCAAGTTTTCCTGAGATACTTGAAGAGAAACTTTGTTTAAGGAGTTCCATGATGGCTTCTCCTAAACCTTCTGCAGTTTTTAAAATAACATTCCCTACAAACCCGTCACAGATGATTACATCATATTCGCCAGTAAAAATATCGCGACCCTCGCAATAACCTGCGTAATTGATAGATGGGATTTGTTTTAATAATGAATGTGTTTCTCGTGTGAGTTCGTTGCCTTTACTTTCTTCTTCACCGTTACTAATCAGGCCAATGCGAGGTTTTTTAATTCCACGCATGACTTGACCATAGGCATGCCCCATGAGTGCAAAATCAACTAAATGAGTTGCCTTGCAATCAACGTTGGCACCCATATCTAAACAATAAGTTGGAAATGGTTTTAAAGTTGGAACAGGTGTCACAAGTGCAGGGCGTTCTACGTCTTTAAGTCTTTTTAGGAGTAATAAACTTAGAGCCATAAAGGCTGCTGATGAACCAGCAGATAAACTGGCATTCGCTTCGCCTTGAACTACAAGGTCTACGCATTTATACATGCTTGTATTTTTTTTATTTCGTAACTGGGCAGAAGCTTTTTCAGCCATGTCGATAAGTTCTGGAGCGTGAACGATGGAAATACGAGGGTGTCCAGCGCCAAGTAAGGATTTTAATTTTCCTTCATCACCTGTGAGGATCACATGAGCTTGGGACTCGTTAACAAAATCAAGGGCACCGCGAATGTTTACTTCGGGGGCTAAATCGCCGCCGAAGGCGTCCAATGAGATTTTCACTTTTCGTTAGGAATTCATCCTTGGAGCAATAACTTCTTTGCCATTGTAATAACCGCATGTGCATACGCGATGGGGAACTTTAAGCTCACCGCATTGTTTACAGGTGCTGGTACTGGGTCTTGTCAAAGCATGATGACTTCTTCTTTTGTTGCGCTTTGACTTTGTTGTTTTATCTGCGGGAACTCCCATTTTATTCTCCTTTTAATTCTTTCAACTTAGCGAAAGGTGAAACTTTTTGATCAACTTCTTCATGTTTACATAAACATTGTGCAAGATTTAAATTCGAACCGCATTTTAGACATAGTCCTTTGCATTCTTCAGTACATAGAGGTTGAAAAGGTATTTCCAACGCTACCTGTTCATGTACGGCTTCTGCAAGGTTGATTTCATTACCTTCAAGAAATTCTAAATCAAAAGAACCATCAAGATCATCAATAGAATCAGTTAGGCCGCTGATATTGTCTTCTGATTTATAATAGTTTGTGACGAAATTTTTTGAAAACTGAGAACTAAAATCCTCAGCACACCTTGAGCATATGTGCCGAAGTTCACCTGTTAGTTTACCACGCACTTGAACTAAACTATCTGCAGGTGAGATATGAATATTAGCCTGATAAACTGGGTAATCACCTAAAAGATCAAAAAGAGTAGTGTTGAGTTCTCCTGTTTTTTGGGAAAAATCAAAGTCTAGACCCCCTTGAGGGATTTCATGAAATTTTAGCTTTAAATCTTTGGCAGCACTCATGAATATAACGTTCTCCAATATCATCGCAAAATGACTTCTTAAATAGTCTTGGGGTGTCAAAAAGTCAAGAAATCCTATTGTTTAGATTGATTTTCATAATTTAAAAACTCTACAATCAGGCATGGCACATGGCAGTGTTGGTTTGAATCATCTTACAAGAGTTCTCTTAACCATTGTATTCCTCTTTGGAGCACTTCTTTGGCCCTCTTTTGGGCATGCTGATTCTTTAGAGATCAACGTAGAGCAAGTAAAAGTTTATGGTGCGCCTGATGAAGAATCAGATGTTATTTTTACTCTATTTAAAGGCGATTCAGTCCCTTTGAGTAAAAAATCAGTTCCTAACTACAAAAAAGTGTTGATCCAAGATGGTGGGCAAAAGCGCGTTGGCTATATTAAAAATAGTGAGCTCACCCGTGGCGGAGCAAAAACAAAACCCCAAAAGAATCAGCCAAAATCAAAACTCAAAGGACTCGCTGGACACGTTGTACTTGGTCTTACGGGTGGAGGAAATTATCAATATCAAGGGGCTAGAACTTACACTGATACCGCAAGTGCCACTGCAAGTATAAGTGCCTTAAGCGGGTTTAGTACCCTTTTTGGTGCTTTTGTAGATTATCCATTTTCAGAGAGATTTAGTGTAAGTGGCTATTTTCAGTACAAAAAAGTATCTGTTACCGGTACCGCTTCTTATTCACTTACGACAATTCCAAATGTCGCCACCGACACATTTTTAAAAGAAACATTTCTGGTTTTTGGAGCTTTATTAAAATTTTATCCAAATCGTAACGGAAGCTGGTGGTTTGGTGGCGGGGCACAGGTAGATAAAGCTACTGCGGGGACACTTAAGTTTGGTGGGTTTCCTGAAGGCCCACTTGAGAATAAAGATCTTCCAACATTTACGTATGTCTACGCTGCGATTGGTGCGAATTTTCCGTTATTTGGAAAATTCTATTTTATGCCGGATCTTAGATTTGGTGTGCTCCTTGTTTCAAATCCATTAATTATAGAAGCTGATATTATCGGAAATATTGGTTATTCGTTTTAAACATGGCACATACTTTGCGAGGAGAATCTGCAAAGAGGTGATTGATGAAGCCAAAAACGATTTTAAGTTTTCTAGTACTCCTTATTTCGCTCTCACTAGCACAATCACTACAAACGGTTCATGCAGACACTGCATATGATGTAAACACTCCTGTAAAAAAGAAATACAAAAGAGCACTTGTTGTAGCAGGCGGTGGATTTCAAACAGCCATTTTTCTTGGCATCATCGAAGGTGCCTTAAAAAGTCCAAATCCACCAGACGTCATTGTTGCTACTTGCGGCGGTTCTGTTGCCGCAGCCATAACCAATGCATTTCCTAATGTTGAAGATCGCAGGAAATTTTTGGTTGAAGACTATTATGAATCATTTCGTGATGTGAAATTAGAAAATAATGGGTTTCGCTATTTAATAAAAAGTTTTTTTAGAGTTTTAGGTGCTGCTAAATCTGGTGTAAAAGAAAAAATTCCACCTATCTTTGAAGACTACATGGTGAATATTCCCATTGATCCTAAAATAATGCCCAAACTTAACATTCCATTTAACCCACAAGGGATTCCGATTATTATTATTGCTGGGGAATTAGATCCAGAATTTGGGCCTGATCATGTTGGTGAGCTTAGGCGCGGGAGAAAACTAGTAACACAGACATTTTTTACTGACCCGATGACGGCAACGTTGCTTGAGGGTTTTGAATCACCTGTTGCTTACCCCGAAAGTACTGTTAGAAAAGAAACTAAAACAATCATTGATAAAACACTTGTGCAAGCGTCGCGTGCATCTATTTCTGATTTTTATGGAACAAGCCTTCAAAATATCGATGGCACATTTTATGTAACGGGTGCGACAGATCTTTATGCAATTGAAGTAGGTGAGTATGTTGCTGATGAAGTCATCATGACTTACAAGAGGCCGTTTCCTAAAATGTTTCAAAAAGCTATGAAAAGTGTGTTTCGCTACGATAGTAATAAACGCCTTAAAGAAGTTAACGCAAAAGATGCTGCTTATTGGATCGATATTACCGACACAAATACAACACTCGCTAAAGAAGAATTTGGGCCTGCGATTAATTGGCTTACATGGAAAGTAAATCTTCGTATGGCTAAAACATTTGAAGAATACGATGCGCGAGTGACAAAGTTGTGGAACTATGGTGAAGAGCGAGCTTGGGAAGCACTTAATTTTTCTGTAAGAAACTGGAAATGCCATGTTCGTGAGAGAAACAAAGGAAACACAGATTTTAATCATCCCTCAGTTAAGTCTGAGCCATGCCCTGTTAAAAAACAAAAATAATGTTTTAAGTAAATTTTAATTGATTCTAGTGAGAATTGATCCAGGTGGCGATTTTTTTACTCACCCCGGTTTGTGATTTGATAAAATCAGTGATCTCTGATTTTCTTTTTTCTACTTCATTTGAATTTAATTTTGTTTCATTCATCAAGATTGATTCTAATTCAAATGAATCATCCACGACGCGGGCAAAGCCTTTTGTTTTTAAAGACAATGCTTCGCGATTGTTGTGGTGGTAGGGGCCAATAATAATAAGATTACCGCAAGCTGCGGGCTCCATCACACTATGTACAGACTTTTTAAAACTACCACCTACGAATGAAATCTGAGCTATTTTGTACAAATCAGCTAAAACTCCCACGACATCAACTAAAATAACTGGTGAGCTCGCTAAAGTTTTGCTGTCTGCCTTTTCAAGAGTATCGTTAAGTTTTGAGTAATATACAAATTCAAATCCTAATTTTGTGAGCTGAATTTCAAGATCTTTGAGATGTTGTTGTGTGGGCTCATGGGGTGCTATTAAAACTTTTAAGCCTAAGGTGACAGGTTTAATGAGTGCGGGAATAAGAATTTTTTCATCTTGGGGCCATGTACTTCCAGCTACGAAAATCGGAGTGTTTGGAGTTTGTGTTGATGATAAATTTTTTATCGGTCGATTTTCTTGAAGTCGAAAAAGAACTTGATCAAAACGGGTGTCGCCATCAATTGAAATTTTTATATCTGGATCAAGGCGAAGAAAATTACTTTTATCTTCTTCAGCTACACATGAAACATAAGTTAAATCTTCAACGATGCGACCATAGAGTAAGCGCCCCCAAAAACTTGCAGCACGACCACTATGACTTGGCAATGTTGCGGAAAACAAGATGCTGGGAATATTTTTCTTTTTTGTCTGCCAAATCATATTGGGCCAAGTGTCTGTACGTGCGATTGCTAAAACTTTTGGTTGATAGTGATTTAAAAACTCATTCCAGTG
Source organism: Oligoflexia bacterium (assembly GCA_034439615.1). Taxonomy (NCBI): domain Bacteria; kingdom Pseudomonadati; phylum Bdellovibrionota; class Oligoflexia; species Oligoflexia bacterium. Next base: position 25,541 of record JAWXAT010000014.1, read on the forward strand.
CCATGGTGTATCCCATGGCATGGGTACAAATAAATCTATCTCAGGAGTTTTTTCTAAAGCTTTCATCACTGATGGAGAAAAATAAGTTACTAAAATCTTATGAGTACTTATTTTTTTAAGTTCTCTAAGAACAGGCTTTGCGTATTCGAGCTCTCCACTGGCGACGTGAAACCATATCCACGATGTTGTTTCATCGCGAGGTTGGATCCAGCTTTTATGTTTTCTAATTTTTAAACCCAATTTTACTTTTTCATTCTTAAAGCTTAGGAGCCAGAATAAGAAATAGACCAAAGGATAAAGTATAAATGTGTAGATCGTTTGAATCATGAGGTTTCCAAAATGGTTTTAAGTTCCTCTAACACCATTTCAGGTGTGATAAGTTTCATGCATTTTTGATATGTGGGGTTAACGCAGGGGCCAGACCCATCTTTTGAACAGGGTTGACACCAAAGTTGTGTCTGAAGTGCTTTACTTGTTTTTCGATAAGGGTGGCCAAAGGGGGTGGGGCCTAAAATGCCGACAACATTTTTTTGAAGACATTCGGCCATATGCAAAATTCCTGTGTCAGCGGCGACTAGTGTGTGACAAAGTGAAACGGCAGCGGCACTTTCAAGTAAAGTGAGTTTACCTTGAAGTGATAATACCCGTTGTTGATTAATGATAAGGTCTTTGCAAAACCCGTCTTTTGGGCCACCTAATATAAGAACATTGTAATCAGTAAGTTTTAAAATCTTCGTAACGACTACTTTCCAATAATCTAAAGGCCACGTTTTTTTTGCCCAAGCTGTTGCTGGGGCGATGGCGATCCAGGGTTTTCCTTCCCATGCAATTTGCTGTTTTACTTTTGTGAGAATCCCTGGGGCAAGATGAAGTTCAGGGCCTTTATCGTCAATCATAATACCCCACCGTGCAAGTGGTGACAGGTAACTATCAACGGCACGATAGCGCTTACCAAAAAGATTTATTTTAAAAACAAAGAGTAAAAATCTTTTAATACGACTTTTAGATCGCCTTAAAAAAAACTTCGGCCTCAAATAAAAACTTAATATATGAGATCTTAAATTATTATGTGCATCATAGACATGTGTGTAGCCAGCATCTGCAAGTATTTTTGACTGCGCAAGCCAACCTTTAAAACCAAGAGCACGCTCAAATGAAATTACGCGTGAAACATAAGGGTTGTAAGCTACGAGTTCACGATTATCAGATCTGACGAGCCAATGAATCTCAGCGCGGGGAAATTTTTTGCGCAAATGTCTTGGTATTGCTGAGCATTGAATGATGTCTCCAATACTTGAGAGTCTGATGATGAGAATTTTCTCTGTTGTTGTGCTCATGTTTTTGAGCTTAGCTTGAAATATTGATTAGATCCAGAAAACCAGACATGCCCATATCATTGATGCAAAAGCGCCAGCGCGTGAGTCTTCGCAACTAACCATGAGCAGAGGTGAAATGAGAATCGCTAAAGTAGTCATGTAGTCTTAATTGAGCAAGAAGTAGTCCTTTTGGAAAATGGCTTAAGTGATTGAAATAACAGTGATTAAGAAATGCTAGGGGTATCTATCAATTCGACAAAGAGACGATTTTTGTAGCTTCACAGTGGGTCTCCGGCTGTGGTCTCCGGTTATGTGGAAGTTGGCAAAACTTGATTTGAATCATAATGTACTTCATTTTCTTAAGTCAGAATTCATCACCCTATAGAGTTGGGCATCTATTAGATGCCTAACTCTATAGGTGTAATCTTGTGGTACTCATTTCGCTTTGTATTTCGAAACAAACATCGGTCAGATACTATTTGATTCTTGATCGATTGGCATAAGTGGTATTACCATTTTCATAGTCTGAAAATGGTAGGAGGATCAAATGTTGAAGATAACTCTTTGTGGTCTAATTATGGTTTTAATGGTGGCAGGTCTGGCATATGCCGATAATGATGAGGTTCTTGTTGATACCAAAAAGGACAATACCGAAGCTACTAAACAAATAGACAAGGATATTAAAGAGTCTACGAGGCAAAAGGTAAGCCATGATAAGAAAACTAAAAAAGTGAAATTGAAAAAACCTTCAGAAAATAAATAGCCAGTAAACCACTATAATGAGTAGCAAAACTTGATTTGAATCATATGCACTTCATACCCTATGAAGTTAGGCATCTAATAGAAGCCTTGACTCATACGTTTCACAAAAATGACGCTAACTCTTGGTTTTCATAAACTTGTAAGCCCAAAACTGGTTTTTGGGCGGCTGTAATCATTGCCTTTGCGACTTTTTCACCTTCAATGGGGCTCCATTTTTTAAGGGGGCCTTTAAAAAACGGACCTAAAAATTTTAAAGATTTGATGGCGGCCTTTTCTCCCAATCTCAAATCTTCTCGGTCTCCTAAAAGTAATGAGGGTCTAAAAATATGAATACATTCATAAGCGAGTTTACCAAGGGCTAGTTCAAGATCTCCTTTAACGCGTGAATAAAAAACAGGTGAAACTGCATTAGCACCTAGGGATGAAACTATGAGAAATTGTTTTGCGCCATTTTTGAGCATGATTTCAGCAAGTTTCAAATTATAACTAAAGTCGATTTTATAGAACTCCACTTTACTCCCTGCTTTTTTAATAGTGGTGCCAAGGCATGAGAAAACATCGTCGGCACTAATGCCTGAGAGAATCTCTAAGTTATCGAAGCTCGTTTTTATGACTTTAAGTTTTGGGTGTTTGAATGAAAGATCTTTGCGCGTAACAGCAATTACTCTGTCGTAATATTCAGATTTTAAAAGAAGATTGAGGCAATTTTGGCCTACAAGGCCCGTGGATCCTGCAATTAAAGCTGTTTTACTCATTGTCGGCCCCTCACAATTTCTAAGTCACTTTTACTTCTCATAAATGTTCAAAGAAATCTCTTAAATAGTTGGAATCGCAAGAATTGAATGTTACTTAAATAACATCTATTTCATGAGCTATTTCTTTTTAAATGGAGATTGTTAAGGCTGTGGGAACTGTCATTGACTACAAGTCAAGTGGAGTTGACGTTGAAGCCGGTGACAAGCTTGTGGATTGGATCAAAGCTCAGCCTCCAACGGGTGCTTATAAAAACATTCGCGGTGGAATTGGTGGCTTCTCAGCGCTCTTCAAACTTGATCTCACAAAATATAAAAATCCATTACTCGTTTCATGTACTGATGGCGTTGGCACCAAGGTCAAATTAGCAGTTGAGCTTAATTGTATCGAACCCACAGGCATTGATCTTGTAGCTATGTGTGTCAATGACATGATCACCTGTGGTGCAGATCCGCTTTTTTTTCTCGATTATTATGCTTCAGGAAAACTTCAATTAAGCCAAGCTCAAGCACTTCTAAAAGGTATTATGGAGGGCTTAAAACAAAGTGACTGCACACTCGTTGGCGGTGAAACTGCAGAAATGCCCGGTGTATATGCAAAAGATGATTATGACTGTGCGGGTTTTTCAGTAGGAGTTGTTGACGAAGATAAAGTTATCGATGGAAAAAATTTAAATATCGGTGATGTAGCTATCGGAATTTCTTCAAGTGGTTTTCATTCTAATGGGTTTTCATTATTGCGAAAACTTTATGAAAAAGATTTTAAAGAACATGCAAACGTACTTATGACTCCTACAAGAATATATGTTGGTCTTGTTAAAACATTAAAAGAAAAAATAAAAATCAAAGCAATGGCTCACATTACAGGAGGCGGTGTTTTAGGAAATGTACCTAGAGTCATGCAAGAATTCACAGCACTTAAAACTCAACGTTGGCCATGGCCAGATACTTTTGCTGAAGTTCAAAGGCGAAGTGGTTTAAGTGCTAAACAAATGCTTGAAACTCTTAACTGCGGTATTGGGTATGTGATTTTTGTTTCAACGCAAGATGCAAAAACTGTGATTGAAGAATCTGAAAAACTTGGCTGGAGTGCATGGAATATTGGCTCAATTGTGAAACACTTGAAAGCTGAGCCCGAGGTGTTGATATGAGCTTAAAAGAAATTTCTTTTGGGCGTCAGCGTATCGGAGTTTTAATTTCTGGTAATGGAAGCACACTGCAATCAATTCTTGATTGTATGGATATGCTTGATGTTGCCGTCGTTATTGCCTCTAAGCCTTCAGCCTACGGAATTTTACGTGCGAGACGTATGGGTGTGCCTGTTGAGATAATTCCTCGTGAACTTCGTTTAAGTACACAAAAACTTGAAGCAGAAAAATGGATCTCATCTAAATTAGATGCATACAAAGCCCAGAAAATATTTCTAGCAGGCTTTATGCGTATTATTTCTGAAAATTTTATTAATAAATATCAAGACCGCATTTTTAATATTCACCCTTCATTATTACCTAAATACAAAGGCATGAGTGCATTTGAAGAAACATTAGCTTCAAGTGATCTTGTTGGAGGCGTGAGTATACATCACGTTGCGCCAGATGTTGATTCTGGTGAAATAATATTACAAAAAGATTTTGATATTCCAATTCATCGCGATGAAAAACTAAGTCAGCTGTTGTTGCACATCAATGAACAGCGAGCATTAAGAAATGCTCTGCAAAGGATCCTATGGCAAAAACAACTGATGTCGTAATTTGCGGCTCAGGCTTTCGAGGATTGTGGCTTGCGAGTGAACTGGTTAAGATTGGTTGGTCGGTTACTTGGATCCAACTTCATAGGACCCCAAGTAACAAACGCGAGGGTGGTTTTGTATTTGACGATTGGGCATGGCAAGTTGGGCCTGCACACCAAAATTCAAAACTTGTGAAGGCCACACAAGAATTTATTAATGACGTTATTAAACCAGAACTTCAAAACATAGCCGTTCAAATTATAACACCTCTTGGTCCTTTTGAATTTACAGGGGGCGCTCAGAAACGTTGTTTTAAGAAATTTTTTAAAGACACAGCTCTTGAACTTGAAGAATTTCTTCTTAATGTTGATTCAGCTCAAAAAATGGAGAGTGTGAAAGGTTCACAACTAATATTTGCATATGTTCATAAAGTATTTAAATTTCCACTAGGAAAACGCTGGGTTTTAGAATGGTTGGGGAGTCTGAGGCGTCCACGTACTGTTGGTACATTTGATTGGATTACTAAATGGGGCGGAGATATTTTAAATCCCAATCTTGGATTTTGGCTATTACAAGACAGTCTAACAGCCATTACTGAACGCGCAATGACATGGGCTGAACGTAAGGGTGTCACTGTTATGCGTAATGCTAAAATCGTCGACGTAGGTGTTGAAGGCAGATCAATTACCGGAGTTGAAATTCAAGGGGCTGAGGGTTACATGCCCTGTCGGTATCTAATTTTAAGTGCTTCTCATCAAACTATAAGTCAAAAATTAGATAACTTTTCAAAGAATATAAAATCTCAGCTTAAAGCAGGGGATGACAAATTTGTCTGGGCACGTTGTGGTTTTTTTATGAAGCCTCACTCAAAACCCGAGGGGCTCCTTGCATTTTCAAGTTATGTCATTGACCCAAACATGCCCCTTAAAGAAGCTAATATGGGTCTTTTAAAATGGCGTGTTACTAATGATGGTGATTATTTAACTGTATGGGTTTGTATTCCTAATAGTGAAATTATGCGTCGCAGTTATTTAAAGAATCTTTTATGTGAAATTCAAAAACATTTAGAAAGTTTATTTCCATGGTTTTCAAAACAACTTTCAGCTGTTTTGCCATTTGAAGAATATTTTCAAACCCAAGATCTCAGTCATGATGATTTAGCGGTGGTGTTTGATGAATCATGCGCGTTTGCAAAACATACTACACGACTTAAGAATGTTTGGTTAGGTGGGCCTGTGTATGATCGAGGTTTAGAACTTTTATCGCGCCTAGCTACTGAAATGCGATTACTTACTCAATTAAGTGAAGTGAAACAAAAGGAGTCAAAACGTGATCGAGCGCTATACGCTCCCCGAAATGGGCAAAATCTGGACAATTCAAAACAGATTTGAGCGTCTCTTAGATGTTGAAAAAGCAGTTGCACGTGCGCAAGCTCAGTTGAAAATTATTCCTGAGAAAGCAGCGCGTGTTATTAATGGTCTTAATAAGATAAATGTTGAGCGCATTTTAGAAATTGAGAAGACAACAAAACATGACGTTATCGCTTTTGTAACAAGCATGGCTGAAAAAGCTGGTCCTGAAGGTCGTTATATTCATTTTGGTTTAACTTCATCTGATGTTTTAGACACGGCTGTATCATTACAAATAGAAGAATCAAAAAATGTTTTACTTGAAAAACTAGATGTACTTGAAGAAGTCCTTAAAAGTTTTATCAAAAAACATAAAGACACACTTTGTGTTGGGCGCACACACGGAATGCATGCTGAACCTACTACATTGGGGTTAAAATTTGCAGGTTTTTTAGCCGAACTTAAAAGAAATAAAAAACGAGTGAGCGCTGCTTGCACCCAAGCCTCGGTGGTTAAACTCAGCGGCGCTGTAGGTACATATTCATCCCTTGGAATTGAAGTTGAACAACTCGTTGCTAAAAAATTAAAATTACCCACAGAAGATGTGGCAACTCAAGTAATACCGCGAGATCGTCATGCTGAGGTTTTCTCAAGTTTAGCGCTTTTAGGTGCGGGATTTGAAAGATTGGCTATTGAGGTTAGGCATCTTCAACGAACAGAAGTCGGTGAGCTTGAAGAGGGATTTCAAAAAGGACAAAAAGGTTCAAGTGCGATGCCGCATAAAAGAAACCCTATTGCTTCAGAGAATATTACAGGCCTTGCTAGACTATTGAGAGGGTATTTGGTCGCCGCAATTGAAAACGTAGCACTTTGGCATGAGAGAGATATAAGTCATTCATCAGTAGAGCGGGTGATATTCCCTGATGCTTTTATTCTTGCGCATTACGCAACAGATCGAATGATTCAGGTGGTAAAGAATTTGAGCGTGAATAAAAAGCGCATGAAAGAAAATCTTGATCTTACTCATGGGCAAGTTTTTAGTTCACATATTTTATTGGAACTTATTAAAAAGGGTATGAGTAGAGAAGATGCTTACGCACTTGTACAAAGACATTCTCATCAACTTACTCAGGGTTTAGATTTGGAAACTTCTTTACTTAAAGATGCTGAGTCAAAAAAACTTTTATCAAAAAAAGAATTAGCTCGAATTTTTTCAGGCGTTACACATCGCAAATCTATTCACAAAGTTATTGAAAGGGTACTCAAATGACCGTGGAAAAAAGAGATCTCCTTTATGAAGGAAAGGCGAAAAAAATATTTTCTACAACAACGCCTTCAACACTCATTCAAGAATTTAAAGATAGTCTCACAGCTTTTAATGCACAGAAAAAAGGGTCATTTCAAGGTAAAGGTGAGGTAAACTTAAAAATCACTACCTGCATTTTTAAACACCTGGCATCGTATGGAATACCTACACATTTCATAAGCAACATTGATGCTAAAAACATGGTTGTTGAAAAATTGACGATGATTCCACTTGAAGTTGTAGTGCGTAATCGAGCCGCGGGGTCTTTTAGTACAAGACTCGGAGTGCCTGAAGGCACACGCCTGGATGGGCCTTTTGTAGAATTTTATTATAAAAAAGATGAGCTTGCTGACCCCATTGTTACAGAAGATCATATTTTGGCGCTTAAGCTCTCAACACTTCCAGAAATCAAAATATTAAGAGATCGAGCATTAGAGATTAATATCCATCTTTTGAACATGTTTTCAGAGATTGGAATCGAACTCATCGATTTTAAATTAGAATTTGGTCGTAACAACGAAGGTCGAATTTTACTTGCTGATGAAATAAGTCCTGATTCATGTCGATTGTGGGATCTAAAAACCCAAGAAAAATTAGATAAAGATCGTTTTCGGCGGGATCTTGGGAAAGTCGAAGAGAGTTATAATTTAGTTTGCGATAAGCTCTTAAAAAAATGGAGTCACTAGGATGAAATTTTCAGTAGAAATTATGCCAAGACCTGAAGCATTGGACCCCCAAGGGCGAGCTGTTCAGGGGAGTCTTCAAAGACTTGGTTTCACAGTTGAAGATTGTAGAGTTGGAAAAGTTGTTATCGTAGATGTGAAAGAAGAAAATAAAACAAAAGCACTTGAGCAGGTTCACCAGATGGCAGAAAAAATATTGGCGAACCCACTTATAGAAACATTTGAGGTAAAAGCTCTTTGAAGCCAGTAGGGGTGTTGAGATTTTTAGGAACAAATTGTGATGCCGATGTTATAGCGGCTCTTGATGCCGTGGGCATTGCAAATAAATATATATGGTGGGCCAATCGTTTTGAGCCGTCGAGCTACTCAGCATTTGTTTTACCGGGTGGCTTTAGTTACGGTGATTATTTGCGGGCAGGTGCTCTTGCCGCACATGCACCAGCGATGGACGATCTTAGAAAAGCCGCAGAAATTGGAATGCCTGTTCTTGGAATATGCAATGGTTTTCAAATTCTTTGTGAAGCAAAACTTCTTGATGGGGCATTAACAAAAAATATTTCAAGGCAGTTTCAAGACGAATGGGTAGATTTAGAACAAAAATCAACTCAAGGGTTTTGGAATTCAAAAGTCAGAACACATTTTAGACTTCCCATTGCACATTCTATGGGGCGCTGGATTGCTCCAGCGGATATCGTAAAACGACTCGAAGATAATGATCAAATTTGGCTTAAGTATGCAAAAAATCCTAATGGTTCACTTCATGACATTGCTGGTATTTCAAATAAGGCAAAAAATGTTGCTGCCCTGATGCCTCATCCCGAACGGGCAATGGATGATTGGATGGGAAGCCCTGATGGTAAATTTCTTTTTGATTGTTTAAAAGCAGGTGGCTTATGACATTACACACACTTGAATCAAAGCTTAAACACTATAGGCTCTCAAAAGCTGAATATGATTTAATGAAACAATATATCGGTCATGAACCCAACATTATAGAATGGGCTTTATATTCAGCTCTATGGAGCGAACATTGTTCTTATAAAAGTTCAAAAGTTTTTTTAAGAAAACTCTTCACAACACATCCACGAGTTGTTCAAGGCCCTGGTGAAAATGCAGGTGTTATTGATTTAGGTGAAGGCGAACGTGTTGCCTTTAAAATGGAAAGTCATAATCATCCAAGTTTTATTGAACCCACTCAGGGTGCTGCAACAGGTGTTGGCGGAATTTTACGGGATATTTTTACAATGGGTGCAAGGCCAATTGCGTCTATGGATTACCTTTGTTTTGGGAGTGTCGATAATAATCATACTCCAAAACTTGTGCAAGGTGTGGTTAAGGGTATCGGTGGGTACGGTAATTGTGTTGGTGTACCTACAGTAAATGGGCAAACAACGTTTCATCCAAGTTATAATAATAATAATTTAGTAAACGCTTTTAGCTTAGGTTTATTTCGACCAGGTGAAGAAATATTTTATGGAAAAGCCAGCGGTGTTGGAAATCTCATCGTCTATGTTGGTGCTCGCACGGGGCGTGACGGTGTGCATGGCGCAGCCATGGCAAGTGAGAGTTTTGATTCTGATATAGAAAAGAAAAAACCAAATGTTCAAATAGGTGATCCATTTTTTGAAAAACTTCTAATCGAAGCTTGTCTTGAAGTGATGAAAGAAAATCTTGTGGTGGGCATTCAAGATATGGGTGCTGCAGGACTTACAAGTTCTACATTTGAAATGGCTTCTCGCGCAAATAGTGGTTTAAAAATGGATCTTAAAAGAGTTCCATTAAGGGAGCCCGATATATCACCTGAAGAAATATTATTAAGCGAAAGCCAAGAGCGCATGGTTTTAATTGTTGAGCCCTTAAAACTTCGAAAAGTTGAAGCCATCTTTAAGCGTTGGGATCTCGCTTGTAGCGTGATCGGTGAAATTACCTCAGGAGAAAAAGTTGAACTTTTTTGGGGTGAAGAATGTCTCGCCAGTGTTGATCATAAACCACTTGTAGATAAAGCCCCTGTTTATGAAAGACCCTATGAGTTGCCCACTTTGCCCATAACAACGAAGATCACAGCCGGTGAGCCTGAAAATTTAGAACAAACATTAGTAAGATTTATTTCTCGTCCTGAAATGGCTTCACGTGAATGGATCACAAAACAATACGATCAACGTGTGGGTGCTAAAACCATGAGTGCTTGCGAAGATGGGGTTGCATTAATAAGGCTTCCTGATTCAAAGCGAGTATTAGGGATGGCCACAGGGTGTCGCCCGTTATTGATGGCCTGGCATCCTGAAGTCGGTGCACAAGATGCAATTGCACTGCCTGTTTTACAAATGGCGGCTCGAGGTGTCAAAGCACTTGCTGTTACTGATTGTCTAAATTTTGGAAATCCTGAAAAACCAAAAATCATGGGTGAGTTTGTTTCAGCTTTGTCCGGGTTAGATAAAGCTTGTCGTGCTTTTGACACGCCCATCATTAGTGGCAATGTCAGTCTTTATAATGAAACCTTAGGTGTGAATATCGTAGGAACTCCTTCAACTGGAATTGTGGGAATAAGGCGCGATCTTTCGGGTCCAAAAAGTGTATTGCCTGAAGCGGGGCTAGATTTATTTCTTATTCGCACAAAAGATGAAAGTTTGTGGCTTGGTGAATACGCAAGCCTCATTGAAAATACAAAGCCACAAGGTGAGGCGCGCATAAATTTAGATGCACTTACTTCGCTTCAGCAAGTTTTTTTAGATAGCTCAGGCATTGCAGTGAGTTCACAAGTTGTTGGGCGTGGAGGACTCATCATGGCTCTTTATAAGCTGTGTCGCGATGGAATTGGTATTGCAATTGATTATTTTGAGCGTGATCGAAGTATTGTTGAATTTCTTTTTGCCGAGAGATTTTATGCCGGAGTTTTTGCGGTGCGGCCTGAAGATTCAGTGCGTCTTATCGATACATGTCGTCATTTAGAAAATTTTGTTGATATTAAAAAAATTGGAAAGTCCCAAAATGATGAATTACGTGTTAATCATTACTTAAACGTTCGAGTTGAATCTCTTAATAAGGCTTATCAAAAAGGTTTAGGGGGCATTGTTGAAAAAATGGCGTGAGGAATGCGGTGTCTTTGGCATCTGGAATCATCCCGAGGCTAGCCGTATCACTTACCTGGGTCTTTTTGCTCTTCAACATCGCGGCCAAGAATCATGTGGTATAGTCTCACTTGATAAAGAAAATCATATTCATCATAAAGGTCTTGGCTTAGTTGCAGATAATTTCACTGAACCCGAATTAGACAGACTCTCAGGAAGAACCGCCATCGGGCATGTTCGTTACGCTACCACCGGCGATAATCTTCTCACCAATGCTCAGCCACTCACGGCAAATTTGAAAGATGGTTTTGTTGCAGTCGCTCATAATGGGAACATTGTGAATGCAGGAAAACTTCGTGAAGAATTAAAAAATGATGGGGCGATTTTTCAAGGCAGTAACGATACGGAAGTCTTGATTCATCTCCTTGCTCGAGACAAAGCTGTAAAATTTGAAGACCGAGTAATGAATGCTCTTAAAAAATTAGAGGGGGCCTATAGTCTGGTTATTCTCACTTCAAAACAACTTTTTGCAGTACGGGACCCGATGGGTTTTAGACCCCTTTCAATCGGAAAACTCGATGGGGATATGAACGGGTTATCTTATAGTTCTTGGGTAGTTGCGAGCGAAACATGTGCTTTTGATTTAATCGGTGCAAAATTTGAGCGTGACATTTTGCCTGGTGAAATTCTTATTATTGAAAATGGCGGGGGTAAAACCCATAGTCTTCATTTGCCTGAAGCTCCTAAAAAAGCTCAATGTATATTTGAACACGTTTATTTTGCGCGTCCAGACAGTGTTGTTTTTGGTGAAGGAGTTTACGAAGCAAGAAAAAATCTTGGTAGATATCTTGCCCAAGAATGCCCCATTGATGCTGACATAGTTGTGCCTGTGCCAGATAGTGGAGTTGCCGCAGCATTAGGTTATGCAGAGGAAAGTAAAATCCCATTTGATATGGGCATAATTCGAAACCACTATGTGGGGCGTACTTTTATTGAACCGCGAAGTCATATTAGAAGTTTTGGTGTGAAAATTAAGCTTAATCCTATGGCTGCTTTACTTCGAGGAAAACGCGTTATTGTTATCGACGATAGTATTGTGCGAGGTACTACGTCTAAAAAAATTATAAGCCTTGTCAGAAATGCGGGCGCTAAAGAAATTCATTTACGAATTGCAGCACCTCCAACCACCGGGCCCTGCTATTACGGTGTAGATACGCCTACTAAAAAAGAATTAATAGCCGCTAATCAATCAGTTGATGAAATCAGAAAATTTGTAGGAGCTGACACCCTTGGTTATTTATCAGTAACGGGGCTACTTAAGGCGGTTCGAGCCAATTCTAATACATATTGCGCTGCTTGTTTTGATGGAAAATATCCAACGCCTATTTATGATTGAACTTGAATAAAACCCTGACTTTGGCCCACAATAAATCATGATTAAAAAACCACATATTCTCAATAAGGGAGACGCAGTTGCTATTGTTGCGCTGAGTTCCTTTTTTGATCGGGAGATGTTTAATAAAAGTTTGAAAGTTATTAAAAGTATGGGTTTAAAACCTATTTTTGATAAATCAGTATTTAACAAAGATTTTATCTTTGCCGGTTCTGCCAAAACGAGATTAAATAATTTGATCAAGGCTATGAAGAACCCAAAAGCTAAGGCAATCTGGTGCGTGCGTGGCGGTTATGGGGCCTATGATATAGCCCAAGAACTTGCGCTTAAAAAAATCAAGACTTCATCTAAAATATTAATTGGTTATAGCGATGTGAGTGCACTTCATTTTTATTTCAACCAAAAATTAAAATGGCCAACACTTCACGGGCCATTATTTACTAGATTAGGAAAACAAGAGTACCGGGGTTTAGAGAAAAAAGTTTTAGAAGAAACACTTTTTAATTTTAATTACAGACTTAAAGTGAATTTGGGGCTTAAAGTTCTAGGAGCTAAAAAAAATGTCACTGGAGTATTAACGGGCGGGAATTTAAGTCTAATTGCAGGCTCAATCGGAACACTTTGGGAAATTGACACAAAAAATAAAATTTTATTTATCGAAGAGATCGCAGAGTCAGGTAAAAAAATAGACAGACTCTTAGCGCAGCTTTGGCACGCAGGAAAATTTGATCATGTGAAGGCCGTTGTATTTGGAGATTTCACTGACTGTCTCGATGGCAGAGGGCAACTTTGGCTTGAGTCAGTGAAAAGGCGATTTTCAAAAGCCTCGTTCCCTGTGTTATTGGGTCTAAAAGCAGGTCACGATAAAATAAATTTAACATTGCCATTTGGGGTGAAGGTTAAAGTTTCAGCTGTGACTAGACCTTGTTTTGAAGTTATCGAAGGTTTTGCACGTGAATGAAAAAAATGATTTTCAAAATATCCTTAATAAAATTAAAAAAGAAAAATTCCCCGAAAACATTCAAATTACTGTTTATTCAAAAAACAAAACCGTTATTCGAGAAAACTTAGGAAAGCCCTATAAGTATTTTGATGTTTCAAGTCTTACAAAAATCATGGTGACCACACCCTTAATCATGAAACTAGTTAATGATAAAAAACTTAACTTAAATGATCGATTAGAAAAGTATTTGGGTTTTCTTCAAGGGCGTGCTCCTGGGCAAATTAAAATTATTGATTTATTAAGACATAAATCAGGGCTTGAGTGGTGGAGACCCTACTTTAAAGAACTCATGAAATGTCCTGTTACGTCACGCGTTGCCGTTTTAAAAAAAATATTTGCTGCTGAGAAAGTTGGGCGCTCAGAAAAATGTGTCTATTCTGATTTAGATTTTATTTTGCTTGGCTGGGTGATTGAAGAAATATTAAGTCTTTCACTTGATGAAGCAGCTCATGAATATATTTTTAAGCCATTAAAAATGGGAAATACTCGATTTTTACGTTGTGAATTTGGAAAAAAGTCACAATTTGCTCCCACTGGTAATGACAAAAGGCGTGGGTATATTTGTGGTGAAGTAGACGATGATAATTGCTGGGCAATGGGTGGAGTATCAGGGCACGCAGGTTTGTTTTCTACTATGGATGACACTTTGAAATTTGCTGTGAGTATTTGGAATGCTTATAATGGTAAATCAAATAAAATATTTAATGCAAAGCTTGTTAAAAAATTCGCTCAACGCTCAGTCTCTCAAAGTATTGGTGATTGGGCTTTAGGGTTTATGGTACCGAGTAGACCCGTGAGCACAGCGGGGACTAAAGTATCTTCTAATGCCTTTGGCCACGTTGGTTACACCGGCACCAGCATTTGGATAGATGTGAAACGTAAAGCCATAGTTACGGTATTAGCAAACGGAAGTTACCCTAATAGAGACAACACTCGTTTTGGAAAATTAAGAAAACAACTTCATGATGCCATATGGGAATTACTTGATGAACAAAAATAAAGAGACGATTTACATGATGGGTATTTGTGGTACGGCCATGGGTAGTCTTGCTGGATTACTTCGAGATATGGGCTACAATGTCAGAGGGAGTGATCAAAATGTTTATCCTCCCATGAGCACAAAATTAAAATCTTTAGGCATTGATATTATTGAAGGCTATAAGCCTGAGAATCTTAATCCACGCCCAGATAAAGTAATCGTTGGTAATGTTATGAGTAAAACTCATGCTGAAGTACAAGCACTTTTAGATAGTAAAATTCCCTACACAAGTCTCCCAAAGGCAATGGGTGAATTTCTTATTAAAGATCGTCACAGTGTTGTGATTTCAGGCACTCATGGAAAAACCACAACAACGGCAATTGCGGCATGGGTTTTAGAAAAAGCTGGGCTCAAGCCTGGTTTTATGATTGGTGGTGTACCGTTAAATTTTCCAAATACATTTTCAATTGGTAAGGGAAATTATTTTGTCATTGAAGGTGATGAATACGATACAGCTTTTTTTGATAAGGTTCCAAAATTTATTCATTATCGTCCTCGAAGTGTGATTTTAACGAGCATCGAATTTGATCACGCTGACATCTATCGAGATTTAGATCATGTTAAAGATGCCTTTAAAATGCTTTTAAAGCTTATTCCTGAAGACGGACATCTTATTTATCAATCTGAAGACGAGAATATTAAAAGTATTTTAGCAGAAACAAAATGTAAGAATGTTCAAGGATACGGGGTTAAATCAACAGATTGGCAACTTGGCGATATCAAATGGGAAGAAGCTTATTCTCAATTTGATGTAATCTATCAGGGTAAAAAAATAGATACGATAAAATCAAATCTATTTGGTGAATATAATTTGCTCAATGCTTTAAGTGTTTATGCTTTGGCTTATAATTTAAAGTTAGATCTAAATAAAGTACGAGAAGCATTTATGAGTTTTAAAGGAGTAAAAAGGCGACAAGAAATTATTGGTCAGCCCCGTCACATAACTATCATTGACGATTTTGCTCATCACCCCACAGCTGTTCGAGTGACCATTGGTGGAGTAAAGAAAAGATTTAAAAAATCACGCATTATTGGTGTTTTTGAACCACGTTCAGCCACTTCAAGGCGACGTATTTTTCAAGATGATTTTGCAAAAGCTCTGAGCACTGCAGATGAAGTGATTGTCTCTGTGCCCTATGATCAAAGTAAAATTTCTGAGACTCAGCGTTTTAATTCTGATGAGTTAATTAATGACATCAAAAAAATCAAAGGCGATGCTCATGCGACCCTTGGGCATTCACCTGATGAAATTATCAGCCATCTTAAAACCTTGGCCCAACCTGGGGATGTTATTTTATTAATGAGTAATGGTGGCTTTGGTGGAATTTATCAAAAGCTTCTTAAAGAATTGATCTGATGAAATTTCTTTTAAGCGGTACTTATACACATTATAGCCACTAAACGCATTGGAATAGATTACGCCCAAGAGGCAATTCATTGGCCCTTACGATTTTATATTAAAAATAATGATTTTGTGTCCAAAAAGGGCTAGAAACGAGCCCAATGGAAACCCCCAAATTAACACCTCTCATGCAGCAATACTGGGATATCAAAAACCAGCATACCGATAAGATTTTACTTTTTCGGATGGGGGATTTTTATGAAATGTTTTTTGATGATGCCATAAAAGCAGCTCCACTTCTTAATATCGCACTCACTTCACGAAATAAAACTCAAGGCAATGACACCCCCATGTGTGGTGTTCCTCATCATTCAATCGGCTCTCATATTAATAAGCTTTTAAGAGCAGGGCTCAAAGTTGCTATTTGTGATCAAGTTGAAGATGCAAAAGATGCAAAAACAATTGTCAAACGAGCTGTTACTCGAGTTGTTACACCCGGTATTGTCTATGACCCTGAGACTTTAGATAGTGCTTCTACTAATTTTGTAGCGACAATACTTAGTCATGGCGATGAGTTGTATTCGCTAGCCTGTGTTGATGCTTCAACTGGTGAGGTATTAGAAGGTGAGGGATTATCATTAGGGGAACTCTCTACCTGGATTCAAAAATTATCGCCTCAAGAATATTTAATTGATGAAAAAATAACTCTTCCATTTACATTAAGCGGTGTCATAACAAATAGAAGTCGCCTAAAGGGTCAGTCAGCGTCAGATTTTCTCATCCAATATGTTAAAGAAATGCAAGGGCCTGATGTCGTAAAAACTTTACGTGTACCTCAGCCTCTACAAAAAGATTTTTTAAAAATCTCTGCAACGACCATCAGGCATTTAGAATTATTTAAAACCAGTGAAGGTGAAAAAGAGGGCAGTCTTTTTTCAACTATTGATTGCACAAAGTCACCCATGGGGGCTCGGGTATTAAAGAAAAGACTGGCTTGCCCGTTTTTAAGTTCAAAAGAAATAAATACACAATTAGATCTTGTGAATTACTTTTATGAAAATGAAGTTGTCAGAAAAAATCTTAGGCAAAATCTAGCTCTGATTGGTGATTTAGAACGTAAGGTTGCAAAACTTAGCAATCCACTTTGTAATGCCCGTGATCTTCAAGCTTTAGCAAAAGCACTTACGCAAGTTATAAGTATTTTATCTGAAGAATATGCCAAGGAGTATTTATCGTGGAATTATTTAAATAAAAATTTAGATCAAGACCTTAAATTAGATAGTAATAGCTCATCGCAAGAAATTAAAGTTGCAAGTAATATTTCATCTCGCATTTTAGAAACACTTCAAGATGAACTTCCACATTCGACTAAAGAAGGTTCGCTGATTAAGCCGGGCATTAATTCAACACTTGATGAGTATGTGGTACTCTCAACTCATGCACAGACTTTACTTTCTGAGTTAGAAGCAAAAGAACGTAAAAACTCAGGAATTCAAAGTTTAAAAGTAAAGTATAATTCTGTGTTTGGTTATTCTCTTGAAATTACAAAGGCCAATCTTGAAAAAGTACCTGCTCATTTTGTGAGACGACAAACCCTTGCGCAAGCAGAGCGTTTTGTAACGACTGAATTGAGTGATTTAGAACAAAAGATATTAAGCAGCCAACAAAAGAGATGTGATCTTGAATATCAATTATTTTCTGATCTCAAACAGTTAGCATTATCTCAAGCCATTTCATTTTTAAATCTTTCAACTTTAATTGCTCAGATTGATCTAAGCCAAGGGTTTGCTCATCTTGCTTATGAAAGGCGTTACGTAAGACCGCAATTTATTGAGGGGCAACTCAAAATCATACAATCCAGGCACCCGGTGTTAGAGCAAATTATGAGTGAGCCTTTTATTCCAAATGATATTTATTTAAATCAAGGGCAATGTCTTTTACTTACTGGCCCTAATATGGCAGGTAAAAGCACACTCATGCGACAAACTGCTTTAACAGCAATTCTTGCTCAGTCAGGTTCTTTTGTTCCTGCGGCAAAAGCATTTATCCCTCTTTTTGATCATATTTTCACACGTATTGGAGCGAGTGATAATTTAAGTCGTGGTCTTTCAACATTTATGGTTGAGATGACTGAAACTGCAGAAATTATAAAAGATGCGACTCCAAAATCTTTGGTTATTTTAGATGAGATCGGTCGTGGCACCAGCACTTATGATGGAATGAGTTTGGCCCAATCTGTTTTAGAATATTTTTTAAGTAACATAAGTTGTTTTACATTTTTTGCTACCCATTATCATGAACTCACTGAGCTTGATAAAGATTTTAAAAATTTATTAAACGGGCATATGTCGATCCAAGAATTCAAAGGCCAATTGGTGTTCTTAAGAAAACTTGTTTCAGGTGCAGCAAATCGAAGTTACGGTATTGATGTGGCAAAACAAGCTGGGCTTCCAAAACAAGTCACCGATCGAGCTCAGATGATATTAAAAGGACTCGTTGTAAAATCTAAGCAGATTCATCAAACAAAGCAGCTCAATTTACTTGAACAGATGGATGTTCACGATAATGACAGCAGCAGCAGCAACAGCAGTAGCAACGACACCGGAATCTTGGCTGAGAATGAAATGCTCATCTTAAAAGTAAATGAACTTCAAAGACTTAATGAAAAATTTAAAGTGGTCATTAATTCTATGCATGAAACCAAAGTTGAAAGTTTAACTCCACTTGATGCGCTTAATCGATTTGCCCAAATTCAAAAAACTATAAACGCAAAAGATCTCTCATGAGTACTGTTTGGCCTATAGTTCTCATATCAGAGCGTGCCTGGGGGCAAATCAAGCGAGGAAGCCTCTGGATTTTCTCAAACGAATTTCAAACTAAAATGAAAGCCATAATACCTGGGCAATGGGTTGAGTTTTATTGTCGGTCAGAGTATGTGGGTTTTGGATATGTAAACCCACATTCACTAATTACGGGTCGCATTTGCTCACGGGAAAAAGTTACAGATATTAAACAAATGTTTACTCATCTCATCACTCAAAGCTTACAGCGTCGAAAACAATTTTTGGGAACCGGATCATTTCGTGCTGTTTTTTCGGAATGTGATTCTTTGCCGGGGCTAATCGTTGATGTCTATGAAGGTTCATGCTGTGTTGCTCTTTCAACAACGGCGGGAATGGATCAAGCAAGGTCTCATTGGGAAGCCGCATTACTTGAAGTTTTGGAACCTGAGGCTTTAGTTGTTCGAGGTGATAGTTCAATAAGACATCTGGAGAATATTAAAAATTTTAAAGATGTCGTTAAAGGTAAAGACATTGTTAAGAGTGAAGTTGATTCATTAAAAAATGGTCAGGTGAGAGAAGGGGATGTTCTCTTTGCCGCTGATTTTATTGATGGTCAAAAATCAGGATTTTTTCTTGATCAAAGAGAGAATCGCCAACATCTTAAGAAAAATTCAAGTGGTAAAACCGTTTTAGATCTTTGCTCGTACTCTGGTGGTTGGGGACTCTCAGCACTTAAAGGTGGTGCTGAGCATGTGACATTTGTAGATCAAAGTGCTGATGCTTTAAAACTAGTTCAAAAAGGTATGGAGCTTAACGGTTTTGATTTAAATCGAGCGACTTTTATAACTTCTGATGTATTTGACTATTTAGAAAAAACTCCAGTTAAAGGCAAATTTGATATTATTGTTGCTGACCCACCAGCATTTGTGAAATCTAAAAAGAATCTCCCTCAAGCAGTGAAAGCTTATATAAAACTAAATGCCCTAGCTATAAAGCGACTAAAATATGGAGGTGTACTTTATTCTTGTAGCTGTAGTTTTCATCTTCCAGAGCATGAGTTTTTACAAGTTTTAACAGAGAGCTTGCAAAAAGAGGGGCGCGTAGGGACTGTGATTTATCAAGGTGGCCAAGCTCCAGATCATCCGTGGATTCTAAATCGCCCTGAGAGTAAATATCTTAAATGTTTGGGCCTTCAGGTTTATTAAGAAAGCTTGGGCAAATAATAAAGCCTGGTTATTAAGAAAGTTTGCAATCTTGATTGAATGTTTGAAGCAAAGAAATCAAGTAATTAGTGTGTAGTTGTTTAATTATCGGGTGTTTGAAGCAAGCATTAGACCAAGCCTCAAAGCAAGTAAGTAAGTAAGCAAGTAAGTAAGTAAGCAAGTAAGTAAGTAAGCAAGTAAGTAAGCAAGTAAGTAAGCAAGTAAGTAAGCAAGTAAGTAAGCAAGTAAGTAAGCAAGTAAGTAAGCAAGTAAGTAAGCAAG
>JAWXAT010000015.1 GCA_034439615.1 Oligoflexia bacterium
GCAGAACAAGCAACTGCAGAACAAGCAACTGCAGAACAAGCAACTGCAGAACAAGCAACTGCAGAACAAGCAACTGCAGAACAAGCAACTGCAGAACAAACGCATCGTTTATGATTACTTTCACACGCCTGGCCGATTAAATTAATTTAAAAAAATAATGGCGCAACCTGAAACATAGGTCAATTTTAATATTGACAATGGTTTTTATGACTTTTTTGAATTTTAAGTCTGCTTATGGAAACATGCTTTAAATGCTAGCTACAGTCTACACGTTTGGCGTGGTTGCACCTTTTTAATAAATATCCGCCCCTTCTCAAATATTAAAAAATATTAGCTGTGTCCGTCAATAAACGCGTAAAATCTGTCGTCAAAAAGTCATGTTATTATTTTAAATCAGAAGTTAATGAAAATAACCAAGTCTAATGAAGAGGGAATAATCATGATTCATGAAACTCAAATCAGAAACTTAAGAAAACTTTCAAGCAAAGATCTTGTTTTAGAAGCTAAAAGTTCAGTAAAGGCAGAAACTGCAAAAACTCTTTGGATTTTGCATGTACTAAGAGAAATTGAAAGACGACGAGCATTTGCAGAGGAGGCTTACCCAAGTTTGATCGAGTTTTGTGTTGGAGAATTAAAATATTCGCGTGGGGCAGCATACAGAAGAATCAATGCCATGAGACTTCTCAAAGATCATCCAGAATTAGAAGATAAATTAGCCAATGGAATATTTGAACTCTCAGCTTTAGCTTCGGCACAAAGCTATTTTTATGCAGAAGCTAAAGAAAGCCAGCCTTTGAGCCATAATGCAAAGTGTGAAATTCTTGGTGTTTTGGAAACAAAATCAACGATAGAAGCACAAATTTATTTAAATCAGCTATCACCACGTCCATTAATGAAAGAAAGAATCAAACAAATTACTGAGGATATTTCTGAAATGCGACTTCCCATGCCTAAGCGCGTGAAAGATAAGATTGATAGGTTTAAAGATCTACTCTCGTACAAGAATAACAATCTTAAAACTATTGATGTGATCGAGGAGGCTCTCGATAGGGCTATTTCCCAGTTAGAAAAGCAAGAAAGGAAACTGAACAATCAATTAGAAAAGCAAGATCAAATGCTGAACAATCAATGTGAGCCACAAAGTAAAATTCTTGAGCAAAAGAAGTGTCCGCTAGCGGACACGGTTAGATCAACCCAAGCAGTTTTACGATCTACAAGAAGGCAGGTATTTCACCGAGATGCAAATCGGTGTAGCTACATTTATCCTACAACAATGAAAAGATGCGCTTCTAGATCTAGGCTTGAAGTTGATCACATCGCGCCAAGGGCTCTTGGGGGCTCAAACGATTTGAGTAATTTAAGGCTCCTATGTCGGGTTCATAACATTCATGCTGCTGTGACAGTTTTTGGTCTAGGTCACATGGATAAATTCATTAATTAGGCTATATTGCAGCTGCTATCACAGTGATTAGGCTATATTGCAGCTGCTATCACAGTGATTAGGCTTATATTGCAGCTGCTATCACAGTGATTAAACTTTTATAACCCAGATAACCTGCGACCGTGCTAAAAGGGGCTCATGGATTTACTCACTCAGGCCAAAGAATTTATCGACCGTGAAGTGCGCCCCATGATTCAGGGTGATGGGGGTGATATTGAAGTTGTTGAACTAACACCAGAGAATGTTTTAAAAGTACGCCTTCAAGGGTCTTGCGTAAATTGCGCATCAGCATCGATGACTTTAGCTTTTGGTGTTGAAGAGCGTATTAAAGAATATCTTCCCGAAATCACAGGTGTTGAGCAAGTCTCTTAAATAAAATTTGATTTAGTTTTTTTTGATGAGCGGTACTGGTTGGGGTAATTCTTCGTCAAACTTTCCGGTTTCAATATATTTTTCAAGCATCGGAGCAATACGTCTTCTGCAACTGCCGCCACAGGGGCCAACGCCGGCTGTTGTTTTATCATAAATTTCATTTAACGTTTGAGCACCTGATTTAATGGCATCCTCGATCACATCTTTAGGAACATTATTACAAAAGCAGACAATTAGTTTTGGTTGTTTTTTGTTTTTTCCCACGAGCTAACCAGAAACTGCTTTCTTTTCTAGTTCAGTGAAAAGTTTTTCAAAACCTTTGAGTACTTTTGACTTCAAATCTGGGTAAGTAGATTGAGCGTATGCTCCAGATGAAAATTGATGTCCACCGCCACCTAAGCTTTGGGCTAAATCGCTAACACCAAAAAGTCCTTTGCTCCTAAAGCTAACTTTAAAATGATCTTTAGCTTCTTCTCTAAATAAAACGGCTGCTTCAATTGATTCAACATTGATGACCATATCAATGATGTCTCGAGTGTCATCCATCTCAAGACCCAATGCATTCATGTCATCTTTACGAACACGTACACACGCAAGGCGACCTTCGCATTCATACTCTACCGCACCTAATACTTGAGATAAAAACTTCAACTTATTAGGTGTGTGATTTCCAAATAAATGACGATGCACTTGTTGTGGCTCGATATTATGTCTTAATAGTTCAGCTGCGATCAAATGAGGTGTGGAATCGCCCCGAATGTATCTGAAGTAATTTGTATCAAAGACGATACTCGCATAAAGCGGTAAGGCAATTTGTGCATCAAGAGCAATGTTCATTGTTTTAATAATGCTAAAAGCAATTTGCCCTGTGGAGCTAGAGTTAGTATCAATAAAATGTTCGTCACCTTGAAGTGGATAACGTTCAAGTGGCGGGTGGTGATCAACTATAAGAACTTTTTTGCATTTAGTTTGCAATTCATCCCATAAGCCCAAGAGCAATTCAGGGTCATTTGTATCAAAGATTAAGGCCACATCTGTTTTTTCAAGTGGAGTTTTGAGGTGATTAAAGGTCTCAATATTTTTATGTGGATCTAAAAAGTTATATTTTTTTGGTGTGTCATCAACGTTTAAAATACGAACTTTTTTACCAGCTTTTTTGAGAGCCCAAAAAAGTGCTACCTGTGAACCTAAGCCATCACCATCGGGTTGGGTGTGTGTGCTTAAGACAATAGAATTTGCATTTTTTATGACTTCAAAAAATGGATGCATGGTTACTCTATTGTCCTCGGTTTTAAGGCGGTAAGTCAACTTAGACTAGACTGGCCTAGCTTGCTTTAGTTTTCTTATAAGAACTGTGTTAAATTAAACTCATGAAAACATGGCTCATAATTCTTGGTCTGATTTTTCCTTCAATGCTTATTGCTGGTGAAGCTTTAAAGTTGCAGCAAGACTTTCCGCAATTTGATTTAAAAATCATAGGTAGTAAGCAAAAAGTGAGTTTGACAAAACTCAAAGGCAAAGTAGTAATCGTTAATTTTTGGGCCAGCTGGTGTGAGCCCTGTAAGAAAGAACTTCCACTGTTTAATAAAATTCATCATGAATTATCAAAACAGGGGCTAGTCATTATTGCTGTAAATGAAGACGACGAGGAGTCAGTGGCAATAGAGTTTCTTAAAACAATGCCCCTAGATTATCAGTCAGTGCATGACATTGCGAGTAATGGTCAAAAACTTGCTGAGATGTGTAATCTTATGGCAGTGCCGTCTACTTTCTTGATGAATCGACAGGGTAAAATTGCAGCAATTTATAATGGTTTTGGACCCGGTGATGAGAAAAAAATTAGAAAAAAGATTAAAGAACTTCTCTAACCCCTTAATATCACTAGCAATATGAACCCTTGCGTCATTATTTTACCTAAGTTAGTATTCTCGGTCTTTATATTTTCGACCTAAAACAGGAGTAAATGAAGTGAGTGAAGATACAGTACCCATGACGGTTAAAGGCAAAAAGAAACTTGAAGAAGATTTGAAGCTCTACATGTCTGTTGAACGGCCTAATGTGATTAAAGCCATTGAAGAAGCTCGTGGGCATGGTGATCTAAGCGAAAATGCTGAGTACAATGCTGCAAAAGAACGACAGTCCTATGTGGAAGCACGCATCGCCGACATCAATAACAAACTCTCACGTGCTCAGGTAGTAGACCCTTCAAAATTAAAAAGTGATAAAATAGTATTCGGCGCAACAGTTGTGCTCGAAGACATCAATGAAAATGGAAAAGCTAAAAAAGTAACTTACCAAATAGTTGGTGTTGATGAAGCCGATGCTCAAGCGGGTAGACTCTCTATTGCCTCACCCATTGCTCGTGCCCTCATTGGCAAGGCTGAAGGTGAGATTGTGTCAGTTACTACTCCCAGTGGAATCAAAGAATTCGAAGTTGTTGAATTTAGTTTTGAGTAATTAATAAATCATGGTTAAAAAACTTACTCAACTCTATGTTGATGCCAGTGGAGAGACTGGTATTGAGAAAATCCTCATTCGTTTTTATGAGAAAATGGCAAAAGATATAATGCTAGGATTTTTTTTCGATAATAAGAATCTCAACCACATCATACAACAACAAAAAACGTTTCTTCTACGTGCTATGGGTAAAAACTATCAGTATTTTGGAAAATCCCCAACTACTGCTCATTTAGAAATGCCTCCGATTTTAAAAGGTCATTTTGATAGGCGTGTTGTTTTGTTGCGTGAGACTCTGACTGAGGTAGGTATGCGTGAGGAGAGTATTCAAACATGGATTGAGTTTGAAGAAAATTTTAGAAATGCGATTGTAAAAGAAGAAGGTCCTATTAAAAAATAAAACCGCTTTCTTTCGAAAGCGGTTCATACCGTTCACTTTAAAGATGAAAAAAAATTATCTTTGATCTTTGAGATAGCGACGGCAAGCCATATCTCCACCGTAACTAGCACCATCGGCTGCTAATACTAAACGGCCCCAGTGCAACCCGTTTGAACCGGGTTCTTTGGTTACTTGAAAGTTAACACCTGCATAACGACCGGTTTGATTTACGCGCAGTTTTGCTTCGTAAATTTCGGTTCGAGCAGTCACTGCTTTTGAGATCTCAACTCCACGAGCTGTTCCGATGGTTCCAACATCGCGGTTCTCAGATGAAACAATAAGAACTGCTGGGTTAGAAGTACCATTTACCGGTTGCACGTGATTATACATCTTCACGCGATAACCTTGGCCTTGGCACTCATAACCACTTGCGAATGAAACCGAAGAAATAAGAACACAGAGAAAAGAAATAACAAGAAGCTTCATATGACGACTCCTATGACATAAAATTACAATCTGCCCCGAAAATTCACCCACGATGGGTGGTAAAAGGTCACAGATCAACTTTTAGGCATAGAAGACAACCAGCGGATGTCTCTATTAAATTTAGTTAAGGCTGAGTAAGAATTATTGTCAATAAAAGATTTAACACGATCTTAACAAAATTGCGCGCATGGTCAGGGCGTGTGTTGGTTGCATAGACAAAATCTTGGGCCTATGGAAAACTTATTGGATCACCATGGCACTCAGACAAGTTTGGACTGATATTGAAATCAATAGTACTCCCGAAAAAGTTTGGGAAGTGCTCATTGATTTTTCTAAATTTAATCAGTGGAACCCACTTTTTAATTTTATTGAAGGTGACCCTTCTAAACATGGTTCTCCCTTAAGAGAACATATTTTTTTATTTGGAAGAGGTGGCCCTATGGTGAAGTGGCGATCAAAAGTTATGATTTATAATCCGCCCTATGAATTTGCTTGGCGCGGGCATGTTTGGTTTAGACAATTTGGTTTAGGTGAACATCATTATCAAATTATTCCACTAGGTGAGAACAAAGTACGCTTTGTGCACTGGGAATTGTTTTTTGGATTTTTTCCGACACTATTTTTTAAATATTTTATGAAGAAAAAAACAACGTTACTTTTTCATCAAATGAATCTTGCGATTAAAAACAGAGTGGAGAATCTAATTTGAGTATGCGTCGATGGGTGATCAAAGCTGGAAGTCAAATTGTCTGTGATGGTGGCCCTGTTTTGCTAAGGTCTTGGATGCAACAACTCTTAACACTTAGGCGTCAACATCAAATCGAAGTAATTTGGGTGACATCAGGTGCAATCGCTTCAGCAGTTGAACGAACTGAATTTAGTAAAACAAGAGCTGACTGGTCGTTGTTTGAAAAACAAGCACTCAGTGCCATTGGACAGCCGATGTTAATGGATCTCTACAACATTGCACTCAATGCAACGGGTCTTGTGGGCGCTCAAGTTTTACTAACATATAAAGATTTGTCAGATCCAAAAAGACGACTTAATTTTAAACATACAGTTGAACAGCTGATGAAGTGGAAAGTTGTCCCCATCATAAATGAAAATGATGCTGTAGCTACTGATGAAATAAAATTTGGTGATAATGATTCTTTGTCCGCAAAAGTTGCTGCCGTGACAGGTGCCGAGCGTCTTATTATTTTGACAGATGTTGAAGGTCTTTATGACATGGATCCCATGAAATACAAAAATGCTAAACTTATAGAAACACTTAATAGCGTTTCGTCAAAACTTCTTAAAGAAGTGGGATTATCTTCTAAATCAAGTCGTGGTACGGGCGGGATGTTCTCAAAACTTAAAGCTGCAAAAGAAGCGGGTAGTAAAGGAATCACCACCCAGCTTATCAAAGGTGATTTGCAAGCAGGACTCACTCGAATCGCTCAGGGTGAAAATGTAGGAACTGTAATTTCAAGGAGTAAATAATGGGGCAAATTAATAAAACCCACTTTAAGCATTTGAGTTCGGCAAAAGCAGGCGCAAAAGAATTAAGAAGTGCGACCACAGATCGAAAAAATCAGGTGTTACTTTCATTAATTGATCTTATTCAAGAGCGACAAGGTGAAATCTTAAAAGCAAATAGTCTTGATCTTAAGCGCTTACCCAAAAAAACAGAAGCTGCATTTCGAGATCGCCTACTTCTTAATAAAGAACGAATAGATAATATCTGTGCGAGTCTTCAGCAAGTGATTCAGCTGACTGACCCCGTAGGTGAAGAGCTTGATAGTCGTACATTGGAGAATGATTTAATTCTAAGGCGCATTCGATCACCCTTAGGTGTTATCTTTATGATTTTTGAATCACGCCCAAATGTCGCAATCGAGGCATTTTCACTGGCATTGAAGTCCGGCAATGTATTAATTTTGCGCGGCGGAAAAGAATCAATGAAAACCACAAGCACACTTTATGAAATCATAGGAGAATCTTTGATGCTCCATGGTTTTTCTCCGAGTTGTTTTTGGGGGATTACGGATCCTGATCGAAAAGTCGTTAAAACACTTTTAAAACAAAGACAATGGATTGACGTAGTGGTTCCTCGAGGTGGTGAAAGTCTCATTGAATTTGTTGTGAGCAATTCTGAAATTCCGATTATTAAAAATGATCGCGGCCTATGCCATGTTTATATTCATGAAGATGCTGATTTTGATATGGCTTTAGATATCGTTACAAATTCAAAAATTCATAGACCCGGAGTGTGTAATTCAATGGAAACACTTTTGGTACATGAAAAAATAGCTAAAGAATTTCTGCTAGCACTTTATGATAAAATCGCAGCCTCTGGTGTAGATTGGTATGCTTGTGTGAAAAGTGCGCAGATTTTAAAGGGCAAGCGCCATGTAACTCGGGCGAGAGAAAAAAGTTGGGATACTGAATACCTTGATTTAAAAATGAATTGTCGCGTGGTGAAATCATTTGGTGTGGCTGTTGAACATATTGATTTACATGGTTCTAAACATTCTGAAGCAATCGTAACAAAGTCAGAATCTATAGCGCGCAAATTTCAATCAGAAGTTGATGCGGCTGCAGTATATTGGAATGCCTCCACTCGGTTTACTGACGGCTTCGAATTTGGTCTGGGTGGAGAACTTGGAATTAGCACGCAAAAATTGCATGTTCGTGGCCCCGTGGGGCTTCGTGAACTCACAAGTGCTCGTTGGATTATCGATGGTAAGGGTCAAGTCAGAGAGTAGATAATTTCATGACTACAATTTAAATGATCGCTAGAACCTTTCGTTAATCTTTGCTACATTCACGACCATGATTCATTTAAGCAATGTTACAAAACAGTACGGCGATAGAATTCTTTACCGCGACGGTAGTTTTCAAATTCGACCCAATGATAAAATCGGCCTCGTTGGCCCAAATGGTGCTGGGAAAACTACGATTTTTCGCGTCATTATGGGTGAAGAAAGTGTCGACAGTGGGCATGTGAATATTCCCGATAAACTCGTCATTGGCTATTTTTCTCAAGATGTAGGTGACATGAAGGGGCGCTCAGCCCTTGAAGAAGTAGAAGCAGGTGCAGGGCGCGTATCAACATTAGCCGCTCAAATTGCTGAAATGGAACTTCGACTTCAAGAAACTGCAGAAAAACCACTCTCTGAACAAGACATGGCCACACTTCTTGATAAGTATGGTGAAGCCCAACTCGAGTTTGAAGCGCGCGGTGGGTATGATCTTAATGCGCGTGCAAAAACAATTTTAACTGGTCTTGGAATTGGGCCAGATGATTTCAATCGCTCCGTTGAGAGTTTTAGTGGTGGTTGGAAAATGCGTATCGCATTAGCTAAAATTTTAGCTCTGAATCCTGATGTACTTTTGATGGACGAGCCCACTAACCATTTAGATTTAGAATCAATCATTTGGCTTGAAGAATGGTTACGAAATTTTAAAGGTGCTCTCGTTATGACAAGTCATGACCGTGAGTTTTTAAACCGATTAGTGAATCGAATTGTTGAAATCGCAAATAAAAGCATTACCTCATTTACAGGTAATTATGCATTTTATGAAAAAGAACGGGGCATTAGAAAAGATCAACTCCTGGCTTCACATAAAAAACAACAAGACATGCTCGCAAAAGAAGAAGAATTCATAGCAAGATTTGCAGCAAGGGCATCTCATGCAGCTCAAGTGCAATCACGAGTTAAAAAAATTGATAAAATCGATCGCATAGAAATTCCACCTGAAGAACAAGCAATGTATTTTGATTTTCCTCAAGCCCCTCGCAGTGGTAATGAGGCCGTTAAAATTGAGAGTTTATCAAAAACATACACCCAAGAAGATGCTAAGAAAAAAACCGTTTTTACTAATCTCACTGGAATGGTGCGGCGTCTTGACAAGATAGCTGTCGTTGGTGTTAACGGCGCGGGCAAATCGACACTTCTTAAAACTATTGTGGGTCAAACAGATCCAACTGAGGGTAAGGTTACCATCGGTGCGAATATAAAACTGGGTTATTTCAGTCAGCATTCTTTAGACGTATTAAATCCGAAAAATACTATTTTTGAAGAAGTTCAAAACCGAATTCCAAATTCAACAATTGGCAGTATTCGAAGTTTACTTGGTTGTTTTTTATTTAGCGGTGATGATGCCGATAAAAAAATCTCAGTACTTTCTGGTGGAGAAAAAAGTCGGGTTGTTTTAGCTACAATTTTAGCCACACCTGTTAATTTTCTGATTCTTGATGAACCTACAAACCATCTTGATATTCGTTCTCGCGAAGTATTGCTTGAGGCCTTGAAAAAATTTGAAGGCACAATCATGTTTGTTAGCCATGATCGTCATTTTTTAAGAACACTCTCTAACCGCGTATTTTTTATCGACCATGGAAATCTAAAAGTTTTTGAAAGTGGTTTTGAGTATTATGAACCTGAGCTTTTAAAAATGGGACTTTTGGGAGAACCGTCATAAAAGTAGGTTGATAAATTCTCGTCATTACAGATTTCATGTAAATAATTTAACAAATTTTTAAACAGATCCGCTATTTGGTCCATTGGCTGGCACACACTTTGTAATGGTGTAGTTGTGTGTTGCCGGGGGGCAGAAATAGGGTGAACGTTATCGAACCAATAATAAATTCGCTAACATTGCATGGCGTCAATTTCCGTGTTACTTGAAAGTTTAAATAAGCAATTTAAAGAGGTGCAAGATGTCTGATTTAAAACGCTCAACATTACTATTCATGACTCGCAGTGGAACTTTTGGTTCTACAGAGCAAATCCTCAATCATGGTGGAAAAATCAGTGATCCCCATTGGGTCTATTCTTGGCTTCTCGTAGTAGCTCTAGCTGGAGTTATTTGCATTCATACTGGTCTTTTCTTCTAACTCTCCTCAAGATGCTCTTGCACCCCGGGCAAAGCCCGTGTAATCCATGATGATTACTTAAAAAGGAGCATCATATGACCCCTCGGGTAAAAGAGATTTTAAGCTGGTACGGTTCTGATAATCCAGGTGTACTTGCCAACCTCACACGACTCATGAATACAGGTCGAATCGCTGGTTCTGGAAAACTTGTCATTTTGCCAGTTGATCAAGGTTTTGAACATGGCCCTGCTAGATCTTTTGCAGTGAATCCTTCGGCATATGATCCTCAATATCATTTTCAATTAGCCCTTGAATCAGGGTGTAACGCATATGCAGCTCCACTTGGTTTTATAGAAGCGGGTGCTCGCGAATTTGCTGGTCAAATTCCTTTAATTTTAAAACTTAATAACTCTGATGTTTTGTATTCCTCTAAAGAACCAAAATCAGCCATGACGGGTTCAGTTGATGAAGCTCTTAGACTTGGTTGTGCAGGAATTGGTTTTACGATTTATCCGGGAAGTGCACAGCGTAATGACATGTACAAAGAAATTGCTGAACTTACTCAAGAAGCAAAACGTAAAGGTCTTGTGGTTGTCGTTTGGTCGTATCCTCGAGGTGGAGGCCTTAGTAAAGAAGGTGAAACGGGTATTGATGTTATTGCCTACGGTGCTCACATTGCGGCACAACTTGGTGCGCACATTGTTAAAGTAAAACCACCTACCAATCATATCGAGCAAGCAGAAGCAAAAAAAGCTTATGAAAAAGCACAAATTCCAATTGCTACAATGTCTGAGCGCATTCGTCATGTTGTTCAAAGTACTTTTAACGGCCGACGCATTGTAATTTTCTCAGGCGGATTAGTTAAAGGTGATGCTGAGCTTCTTGAAGAAGTAAAAGGAATTGCTCAAGGCGGCGCATTTGGAAGTATTATGGGGCGCAATGCTTTTCAGCGTCCTAAAAACGATGCCATTAAATTATTAAATCAAGTTCAAGATATTTTTAAATCTGCTGAGAGGGCTTGAGTTCAGGTGGATAATACTGACAATCCAATTAAAGCTGAAAAACGACGAAAGCTTCACGAATTTAAAAAAGCGGGTATTGATCCGTTTCCTCATAATTTTGAACGAAACAGCACAATCTTAGAAGTGCGTTCAAAATTTGGTCATCTTAAAGCTACAGAACATACACTTGAGCCTGTGATTCGACTTGCGGGTCGAGTGATGACTGTTCGCTTGATGGGTAAGGCTGCATTTTTTAATCTGCAAGATCAATCAGGCACCATGCAAGTTTATCTTAAGTTAGCTGAACTATCTGCTGAGGACGCAAAAAGTTTTGAGCTGTTAGATCTTGGCGACATTGTTGGTGTTGAAGGTTTGATGTTTGGTACAAAAACCGGTGAACTCACTCTCAGTGCTAAGAAATTTCAAATGCTTTGTAAAACTCTTGAGCCATTACCAGATAAACATTCAGGTCTTGCTGACGTAGAGGTGAAATATCGTGCGCGCTACCTTGATCTAATTACTAACCCTGAAGCGCGTCTTGTTTTTGAAACGCGTTCAAAAATAATCAGAGAAGTAAGAAATTTTTTAGATTCTCGCGGATTTTTAGAAGTTGAAACTCCCGTGCTTCAACCTATCTATGGGGGAGCAGCAGCACATCCATTTAAAACTCATCACCGAGCACTCGATATACCTTTGTTTTTAAAAATTTCACCGGAGCTCTATCTTAAAAGACTTATCGTTGGTGGATTTGAAAAAGTTTATGACATGAGTAAAAATTTTAGAAACGAAGGAATTGATCGATCGCATAATCCTGAGTTTATGATGCTTGAGTGGTATGAGGCCTATACTGATTATAATTATCAAATGAAACAATTTGAAGATTTAATCTCAACAGTAGCTCTAAAAGTTTGTGGCAAAACTAAAGTAAAATATGGTGAGCATGAAATTGAGCTAGCCCCACCATGGCGTAGACTCACCATGCATGATGCCATTAAAGAGTATGGAAAATTTGATTCATCAACACTTGATGACAAAGCTCTTTTTGAAAAAGCAAAATCATTAGGTTATGACGAAGAAAAAATGCCAGCTCGTGGTGTAATGATTTGTGCTATTTTTGAATTAGTAGCAGAGAAGCATTTAATTCAGCCCACGTTTATTATCGACCATCCTGAAGAAATTTCGCCACTCACAAAAAGTCATCGTAAAACAAAAGGTTTGGTTGAGCGTTTTGAGCCCTTTATTGCAGGGATGGAAGTAGGTAACGCTTATACAGAGCTTAATGACCCAGAAGAGCAAAGACGTCGACTTCAAGATCAAGAAAAACAAAGAGTCATTGATGATGAAGCGCACCCTATGGATGAAGATTTTTTGCATTCTATCGATGTCGGTATGCCACCAACGGGTGGTGTCGGAGTTGGAATTGAGAGAATTGTGATGATTCTCACGGGGCAACTTTCTATACGAGATATTATTTTGTTCCCTACCATGAGACCTATGAATCGATGAAAATTTTAAGAAAAATCGGGTTTATTTTAATTCTAGCAATCGTTGCGATGATTGTTTTTACGTTTATATTTTCACCAGCTCAAGCTCAGCCTGTTACGATTCCGATTGGTAAAGCTCCAAAATATCCGCCAAAAAAGAAGCAGTTTAAAACACCCGTGGTTCTTGATGCGAGACCTGCATTTAAATATGCCATGGGACACCTCAATTTAGCACAACCCATTCGCTGGGAAGATTATTCTCAAACCGAAGAACAGCATAAAGGGGCTCTTGATCCAGATTATGGATTACTTGCCCGAAAACTTCGTCTTTTAGGTGTTAAGCCTGATCGAGAGGTTATTGTATTGGGTGATGGGGCCCAGGGTATTGGCGAAGAAGGTCGTATTGGTTGGATGCTTTTGTATTTGGGAGTAAAGAAAGTCCAAGTTTTTAATGTTGATTACATGAAGGGTAAAAAACTTTTTGGTGAAAGATTAGATGTTGATGAAGCCCCACTTTGGACGCCTAAGATAAATGCGTTAATAAAAATTGAAAAAAGAGAACTTGCAGTTTTTGTAAAAGAAAAAAAATCCGACAAAGTAATTATAGATGTGCGAACAGCTGAAGAATTTAATGGTAAAAAAACTTTAAACGAAAAGCGTCCAGGGCATATTCCAGGAGCCATTAATATTACGTGGACTAAATTTCTTAATGATTCCGGAAATATCTCTGATGCAGATAATTTAGTTAAGCTCTTAAAAGAACATAAAGTTAATACTAACTCTGAGCTTGTTTTTTATTGTTCAAATGGGGTTCGTTCAGCCCATGTGGCCTTTGGTGCCTTAAAAGCAGGGTTAAGTGCACGTCTATATGATGGTTCATTTATGCAGTGGTCAGCTGATGACCAAATGCCCGTTGACATATAATATTTTAAAATTAAATTATCAGAGATACCAGTCAAGACCCAGATAAGTATAAAAAAGTATACCTACCATCTTATTAGGGAGATCCATATTAGAAGTTGTTTCACCTTGACGAGTCATGATGGATCCAAATTCTAAGCGCTGGGCTCCAGCATTAATACTTAAACGAAACGGGGAGCTTCCTTCACCGATGATATCCCAACCTAAGACTCCGCCCACACTTCCGCCAGTCCATGTTGTGAATGTTGAAGTAAGGCCGCTGTTTGAGAGACGTTGAAGGCGTGATAAACCCATTTTGTATTTGATGTACCAATTTTCTAGCCAATAAAACTTAATGTAAAGTCCACCATCAGCAAAGTAGTCGGTGATTGTGCCTTGAAAACTGAAGAATTGGCCTTCCATACCTAGAGCAAAATCTTGGATATGAAATCCAGTATTTAAAGTCATGAGAGGTCCGCCAATATTATAGCGTGTATATCCATCGCTCACGTCGATACCCGCAGGACCGAAACCAAAACCTGTCGCAAATCCTAAAGGACCTGTGCGTGCATGAGCAGCACTTGTAATGAGTAGCATAGATGCAAGAACTAAGAAAAGTTGGGCACGCATAGTATTATTGTGCCTTAAGTTTACTTAGAGTGCATAGATGGTGTTGCTTCAAACTTAAAACTAGTCCAAAGCAGAGTCATTATGGGCTAGATTTTAAGTCTAGTTATGTGTGAGGGCGTAGCCTTACTTCTTCCAGAAATTTCTCATTCTAATAAACGGTTCTTCTCTCATGCAACATGCTAGGACTTCTTTTTCTTCAAGCTTGAGAAAAGATTGAAGGCTATTTTCAAAACTCACATCTAAGAGTGTTTTTGTTGCTTGAAGTGCTCTGGGCTCTTGGCTACTAATGATTTTGCTCCAAGCCGTAGCTGCGTTAATCATATCGTTTTGATCTATAACTTTTGTGACCAGCCCCCATTGAAGGGCTGTTTGGGAATCAATGAGTTGGGATGTCATCATTAATTCTTTAGCACGCGCAAGACCAATGAGGCGCGCCAATCGAAAACATGTTCCCGCAGGATTAACAAAACCAATTTTAGCTGCCGGAACAGAAATTCTTGTGTCTTGAGTTGCATAGCGAAAGTCACACCCAGCGGTAAGCTCAATGGCCCCACCGACTGTAAGACCTTTGAAAATAGCCAATGTAGGAAATGATAATGCAGCAACTCTGTTAAAAGTTTGAGTTGCCGTTTTTGTAGCATCAACTAAATCTTCAGGTTTTGCATTCATAGTAATTTTGAGATCTAGGCCCATTGAAAAATTCTTCTCACGAGCACAAATTATTAAGCCTAAGGTGTCTTTTTTCTTATCAACCTGATCAAGGGCAGTGTTGAGTTCTTGAAAAAAATCGGAGCCCATGAGATTGAGCCCCTTAGTGTCGTTGAGCCAAATCCAGCCAAATTTATCAACAAAATCTAATTGAATTTTATCGCCCATTTTTTCTCCTATTATCATTTTAGTAATACAGTAATTAAACTAGTGAATCTCATGGTGTGTTCCTTTGAGGTGTAATTAAATAATAATCGTTAGTACAAAAATGGATGTTGAAGTGTATATTGTCAAATAAGAAAAATTAGTCTAAATATAGGTTTGATTCCTGCCATATTCAATTTGAGGAGATTTTTTGATTAAAAGTCGCAGTTTTGCCAGTGATAATAATTCCGGTGTGCATCCGCAGATTTTAAAAGCTATAGCAAATGCTGGTTCGGGTCATGTGGTCGCATATGGGTCCGATAATTACACAGATAGGGCGGTTAAAAAATTTCGTACCATCTTTGGCAAAGATACGGAGGTTTTTTTTGTATTTAATGGTACTGCGGCAAATGTTTTAGCTTTAGCAGCAATGACTAAGTCTTATCATGCTGTGATCTGTTCACAATTTGCACATCTTCATATGGATGAATGTGGTGCCCCAGAAAAATTTACGGGTAATAAACTTCTAACAATACCTACACTTGATGGGAAAATAAATTTAGAAGGAATAAAAAAACAATTTGCTGGTCAGGGTGATCAGCACCATGTGCAGGCCAAAGTCATTTCAATCACACAAGTTACAGAATTGGGTACTGTTTATTCAGTAAAAGAAATTAAAGCGATTACCAAATTTGCCCATGAAAATGATTTGTATGTGCATATGGATGGTGCTCGCATTGCAAATGCAGCAGCAAGTCTTGGTTTGGGTCTTAAACAGGCCACTCGTGATTTAGGAATAGATGTTTTGTCATTTGGTGGTACGAAAAACGGTCTTCTTTTTGGAGAAGCTGTTGTTTTTTTCAACACGAAACTAGCACATGATTTTAAATTTATCAGAAAACAGGGTATGCAGCTGGCTTCAAAAATGCGATTCATAGCTGCGCAATTTGATGAGCTCTTAACAGATGATTTATGGTTAAGAAATGCACGCCATTCAAATCGTATGGCGCAACTTCTTTATAATGAGTTACAAAATATACCCGGTATAAAAATTCCACGCAAAACAGTAGCAAATTCTGTGTTTGCACAGATTCCAAAGAAGGTAATTTCAAAATTGCAAAAAGAATATTTTTTTTACGTGTGGGATGATGAAAAATCTGAAGTACGTTGGATGACGTCATTTGACACACAAGAAGAAGATATCTTTGCGTTTGTACGAGCACTTCGAAAAGTACTAAAATAGTATCTGATACTTGGCTTAGATGACTTGTTGACATACTCCTTATAAAATATTGTAATTTAAGTATGGAAGGCATCGGCACAGTAATTGGCAAAAAAGCACCTGATTTTACATTAAAAGACCACCATGGTGGTACTGTCACTTTGAGTCAAGTTTCCGCAGTGGCTCCAACAATACTAGCTTTTTATCCTGGTGATTTCACACCTGTTTGCACAAAACAGATGTGTAATTATCGTGATAATTTTGAGAATTTTATCAAGTTTGGAGTTCAAGTTTTTGGCATCAGTCACAATGATACCGAGAAGCATGTTGAATTTGCTGAAAAGTATGATTTTCCATTTCTGCTTTTGTCAGATCCAGATCACCTTGTCGCAAAATCCTATGGATGTACTTCGCTTTTGATGTTTGGGCAAGTGAGTCGAGCAGTTTTTATTATTAATACAAAAGGTTATATTCTCTATCGTTACGTTGAGCCAACAATACTCACTCACCGGAATGCAGGTGAGCTCGTTAAAATTTTAGAAGACCTTAAGAAAAATAATCTGCTCTAATATTTTCAACTTAAATTATACAAGTCAGTGACAGAGATTTCTTTTTAAGAAGAACACGATTTCCTTAAGCCTTTGTTTAAGCATGTAAAAGCGCCGCTTTTGGTGCCCAGGAGGCTCACCAAATCGTTTTTAAAATTGCGGTGATTTATCTAGCGCCAAAGTTCACTTAAACGCCTAGAAGTTGGGTAAAATTCATGAAACTCGACTAAAGTTTTAGTACGCAAAGCCGATATACATAATAGGCAATTATGTGGAGCGTGCGGCGTGAATGTTATTTCGGGCATAAATAAATCTATTCAAATATTTAGGCGATTTCACAAAGTCGTGATTTTCGCATTTATGTTTCCGATTCTCATGATGGGCTATACAAACTGCGGTCAATTTGATGTTAACGATCAAACTCTGTTTTCAAAGTTTCCGCCAAAAGTTCTCAATATAAAAGTTAAGAAATACTGCCCCGCAAGTGGCAGCACTTTCAAACAATATTTCGTGATTAACGCATCAAGCGTTGTAACGGCTGAAGGTAACTTCACACCTGATTCAGATCGCGATGGGTTGTCAGATGACTTTGAAGAAAATCAAGAAAACCGTGATGTCTTTGGCATCGGGCCCGACGGCGAAGATCTAAATAATGATGGGTTTCTTGACGGTTTTGATACTAACTCTGATGGTTACAATGATTTCTTGATGGTCAAAGCTGGTTACAAAAAAGATGATCAAAAAAGTTTACCCAATTGTCCAAATGGTTACAGTTTTGATGCCGATAAAGACAACCTCAATGATTGCGAAGAAGATCTACTAGGCACAGACAAAGACAAAGTTGATTCAGATGGTGATTTGATACCTGATGATCTTGAATTTAAATTTGGAATGAATCCTCTCTACGCAAATGATGCAGCCTTTGATCCAGATGTAGATGGCTTGAGTAATCTTGAAGAACTAAAGAAAAATTCTCCTCGATTTTTATCTAACAGTCTTTTAATGCTTCCGTACCCTCCGGTTTTTCAAAATGAGTTGGTGATAAGTGAAAATACAAATCTTGGATCATGCTACAATCTTACAGTTAAAAATATTCCCGTAATGAATGTTAAAAACGGAAATGATATTCGAATTATTTTTATCGAAGATAATGCCGGCCAGCATCAAGCACAAAAAATGAGCGCCGTAATTGCTAGTGAAATTAAAAATGATACAATGATTGAATTTGACTTTAAAGATGGTGAAATTTTAACTTTTACAAATCGTGATGTGCCTGTTGAGGAATTATTTGAAGGAGATCAAAAATGAATCTCCGCTTATTTTTAAGTAAACGCACTGCAATGTCGATCTCACTTTTAGCAATCAGCTCTGTGCTAATTATTGCTTTTAATAATTGCGGCGACCCACGCATTGATAAAAAGAAAACTTTACCCTCTGGTGAGCCACTCATTGATAATCAAAAAGCACTCATCGAGTTTTGTACTGTTGACGACGTAAAGCTTCGCACGCAATTAAAATTTGTTTTCGTGATTGACCATTCTTCAAGTAACATTAACCTAATAAATCGCCCAGACCCACTTTCACCTTTACCACCTACTGATCGCCAAGGAACACGCCGTTATGATCCACTATTACAGTTTGTAAGTGGAGATGCATTAAGTGCACAGCCAGATTTATTTTATACAATCATCAACTTTAATGACACCGCAGAATATGTAACTGGTTACGAAAGTAGCGTAACAGATCAACCCGAGGTTTCAAATACTAACAACTCAATAATCGACAAACTTGGTTTTGAAAAATCAAAAGTACTAGAGCGTGATAGAGGTGGCACTCGCTATGATCTGGCATTAGATAAAGTACGTGAATTTATTTACAACGATCTAGACAGAGTAAAACTATTAAATACACAAAATGAAATCGTCACCTCTGCATATGTTGTTTTCTTTATTTCTGATGGCGAACCTGATGAAGGCCTTAATGCTAGCGTTTACCGCGCAAAAGTAAAATCAATTATTTCACCTCCCGATAGTAAGCTGCGTTATCTTGATCGCGTGACTTTTAATACGGTTTACTATTATCAAAATCATTCACCCGTTGCTCAAAATATTTTAAATAGCATGAGTGATGAAGGCAAAGGTCTCTTCATACAAGCAGCCGCTGGTCAGGCAATTAATTTTTCAGAATTTGCAGCACCACCAAGACTAACAAAATCTACTTTTATGGAACTCTGGATTCAAAATACTAACACAATATGGTGGCAAGGAAAGTTTTTAGCCGACTCTGACGCTGACTTTTTACCCGATGAAATTGAAAGAACTCTTGGCAGTGATCCACTCAATCATGATTCTGATGGTGATGGCGTACGTGACGGCGTGCAATTTTCATCTACTGGAAAACCCTGTAGTTCTACCAGCTGCGCAACAACAAGTGCTGTCAGTTTAAAATGTGCAAATATTCCCCATTCAAATTCAGCGCCATTTACATTTGAAGATACAGATGGTGATTTTTTAAATGACTGCGAAGAGCTCACACTCAGATCTGACGTTGAAAGATTTGATTCAAATAATGATGAAGTTCCCGATTCATTGGCACTTCCAAGCGGATTACCAATCGTCGGACAATCGGTAGCTATTCAAACAGACAATGATATGGATGGCAAAAATAATTACTATTCATTAAAAGAGAATTTTCCACTGAATAATTTTGGAGTAAAATCTCCAATACTTTTTAAGCCAATGTCTTACAAAGTTTTTCAAACTACCCCTAATGAGGCTTCACAAAAATGCTATCATTATGACATTGAAAATTTAGCTACTCTTCCACTAGCAAATGGGCAACCCAATCAAATCAGAATTCATCTCATTGAAAACGTAACTCTTAGTGGACGAAAAACCACATTACGCACAAGCACTAAACCTCTTCGCGGTATGCGCATTGAATTCACACACAAAGATTTTAAATTTTCTTCAGCTAATTGAGGGTATGCACTACAATACATCTCAATATAGCTATAAATATCTGATATTATTAAGTTTTATTCTTGTTTAAGACTTAAGTTTCTAGCCCTTGATCCGATAAGTATATGTGGGTAATGCGGGACCCTTTTTAGAACGTATTGAGTCGGAGAATAAATGGGCATAGGCAGTAAACCAGCATTCAAACGAATCGCACTGACAGCACTTTTTGTGCTGATTGGGTTTACGCTTATTTTTTCTTACCAAAATTTTGCTACTGTGAATCCTCAAATTTGTAATAGCCACGATATAAATACTAATTGGGAAGAAGTTGATCGATTTAGCTATACGAAAACTTTTAATGATGGCGGTATCACCGCCGCGGGGCATATTGATAGTCTGCAAATTTCTGATTCAAATAATCTACTTGGGCAAGAAATTGTAACAGTTGTTGGTCATGGTGATTCTGGAATTCTTAGTGGTAGCTCAACAGCTTCACGTACAAAACGTTTATTTGTTAGGCGTATACCGATAAATGGAACGCCAGTAGCATCAAAGGTTCAAAACCTTCTTGATTCCGACAATCATTTTTTTCAAGCGAGCAAAGTAGATTTCAACGGCAATGTTTTCGCCACAGGTTTTTCAAGCTCAGGTTTATGGCGCTCACGAGTGCTTTTTAGTAATCCTAGTGATATTACAAAAAGTAATTGGTTTGAAAATCCAAATATCACAGTAACAGGAATTGAACCAAGCGATAGTAGGTTTAGTAAGAGTACATTTTTTGATCAAGGTCGCGATGGCGATATTTTTATGGCTATCCGATCACAAACCAGTGCACCACAAGTAGTGTCTTTGTTTCGCAGAGATAATGGTAACGGATCTTGGACTTCGCTAGCTAGTCACGATTTTGGTATTGCTATCGAAGTGAATTTGTTTTTCAGGGATAATAATAAATTTCTCTATGTTTTTGTCACAGATAAAACATCTGTCGAAATCGCTCGCGCATTTAGGGTTGATACCACAACGTTTCTAAATGCTACGAAAGTGACTCTCGGTGATTTAAATACAGCTGGCAGTTTTAATTTCTTAGCCAATCAAAAGAAGTTTAAAATGATAGATGGCTTTTATGATGAAAAAAGAGACCGCGTATTTCTTGTCGGCCAAACAGTAGACGCCACAGGGTTAGCATCAGCAGCTATTGTCACCACTACCAGTGATATACGCTCACCGCCTTCAACACAAACATGGACTTCAATTTCAAAACCACTGAGTATTGGAAAAACTTCTAGATTTACACGAGTCGGCATAGATCGTGATGGAAATATTTTTGCCTTTGGTAATGGTTTAGATGCAAATAATAGTGAGCGAAAATTTATTGTCTCAAGTTCAGATGGCGGGACTACTTGGTCAGCGCCATCAGCTAATTGTGACGGTACAGGATTTTGCACATCAATCAGCGTTGGTGGAAGTTCACGAAGCGTAGTCGTACAGGGCAGCAGCGGAATTTGGAGCAACGGCTCTGCGTTTAGTGGCGTCATTGCTGATCACACGAACGATGCCATATTTAAAAGTTTCAGCGAAGATCTTTTATCAATTGTTTCAGATCAAGGCGGAAGACTCTGGGCACTGACCGACTCACCTTCAGGCGCAGGAGATAACACACTTAAAACTCTAAAAGTATATAAAATGTCATGCAGTTCAACTCAAGGCAGTGCCGCATGGCCATCAGTGAACAGGCCACGCGTTACAATTGGTGTACCAGCAAAACCCGTATTAGTTTTTGACGATATAGCGGGGCAAACAAATCAACAGGTGCAATTTAAATGGTCTCATGTTGGTGGGTCACTTTTTTATAAAGTTCAACGCCAAAGATCAAGTGAATTTTCTTTTTCTGAAATGCCTGTTGCTGGCTCAGTTTCATCACCGACAATTCCGATTTATGCAAAATTGGCAACACCCAATGTAAATGAATTTATTTTTACTGATACACAACTGACAAACAATGAACCTTATAAGTATCGCGTTTATGGTGTAAGTGTTGATGGAGATATAGGCATTATTTCTTCTCCTGATTTAACTCTCACACCAAATATTCCAACCCCATTAAAGCCATCAATAACATCAAATGGCGAGAGTCTTGCTGGTAATAAAATATTATTAACAATAAATCGTG
Organism: Oligoflexia bacterium; assembly: GCA_034439615.1. Classification (NCBI taxonomy): domain Bacteria; kingdom Pseudomonadati; phylum Bdellovibrionota; class Oligoflexia; species Oligoflexia bacterium. Next base: position 21,764 of record JAWXAT010000015.1, read on the forward strand.
GAGACGTTTTCACTACCCGATTTATCTTACAAAGACGTGAACTTCCAAGCACCATCTTTACGACAATAGCACCCAATCTAACTGCATCTGGTAGTAGCACTGCTTTTGAAGATTCAGGATTAACTACTGAAACTACATATGCGTACCGGGTTACTCCGTTCAATAATGAAAATGAAAATGGTCCTGTATCTGATGAGAGACAAGATACTCCACGATTTCCACCACCTCCACCTGTAAAGCCATTTACACCCGCAAGTCTAACAGCCGCAGCTCAACACACTCCATTTAAAGTTACATTAAACTGGGCAAACGGTAACGGCGATGCAACACATGATGGCTTTCGAATTACCCGAAGCCTTGATGGTGGTTTAAACTTCATCCAAATTGGTGGAATCGTTTTGCCGACGACACTTACGCTTACTGATGATACTGGCGTTACAGGAGGCCAAACACCTCAATATAAAGTGACATCACGTTTTGCAGCAAATACTTCAAAACCAGAAAGTGATCCAGCCACTGCTTCAATCGCTGTACCTACTCCAACTCCTGTACCTCCAAGCAATGTTCGTGTAACGCAAAGTACAATGACACTTACACGTGTTGCATGGGATGCGTCACCTTTAACTCAAGCTTACGGAGTTTTTCGTAGTAAAGATGGAAGTTTAAAAAACCGAGTACAGGTATTCACCAGTACACCTTTAAGCTTAGAGTTTCCAGACACCGATGTTACAGCTGGTAGCACTTATGCGTATTGCATAAAATCATATTTAAATTTTGGCACAGATAGTGAACTTGAAAGTGCTTGCTCAGCACCTGATGTCGCAATTACTGCACCAACACCAGCACCAACACCCAATCAAGGATCATGTATTATCGCCAGCGAAGATATCTCAGCTAATTTACCCATGGGATTTTTCGCTCCCAGCGCTGGGCAAGGTTATCAAAAAAGTAACATCACTACTGGCGTACTAGCTGATCTAGAACAGTTTTGCGCACAAGGGCCTTTCGATAGCTTAATGACAGATTATTGTAGGCTTAACACAAAACAAGCACAAGCCTGCGTAGCTGTTTATTTACCCAACGGCAATCAAAGTGGAACAACATGCAAAACAATCGTCGCTGATATTTTACAGGCTTCAAAACGCCAGTGCCCAAAATCAGCCGGAAGTGTAATTTCAAAAGGTGCAAATGCTGATAAATTTGATCCGCCAAAAATTAAAAAGAATGTCATCAATTCAAACCCAACTTGCGGAATGATCTCTACAAACTCTGACGGACCAACCTCAAATGGTGGAATGGGCGCAGTTGCAACAGCGTTTGCATTCTTAATGATTCCTGCATTTACCACACTCTCACTTCGTAGAAAAGAACGCGAAGGAGGGTTGTTATGAAAACCAGAGTGCTAAGAACTCTAGGCATAATATTTGTAATGACACTTCTTTTTGGCAGCTACATGAATTGTGCAAGTCCTAAAGTAAGTAGACCTTTACCTAAGGGATCACTTTCACCAGAAGAACTTTTACGACAATCTTTGCAAAACAAAGTTTCAGTAGATTTTTGCACAACACCTGCGCAAAGTTTAAATTCAAAAATTATTATCATTGCAGCAATAGATATCTCAGGCAGTAATATCAGCTGGGAAGCGTCAAACATACCCACTGACTGTAAAGGCCTCAGGCGCTTTGAAGAACTCAAGGCGTTTACTAATAATCCTGATTTACCAGATCAAGGAAACTATTTTTTTAGGCTTGTTAAATTTGGTAACGAGGCAGCTTCTCAAGATGGCACTGACGACTCTTTGATAGTGCAAAAGACAAATAAAAAATCTGTTTACACTGGTATGATCAATTCAGCAAAAGCTGAAGCTCTCACTGGTGAACCACAAGAAACAAACTATCAACAAGCTTTATCTAGAATAAAAGCTGTTATGGAAGCCGATATTGCACAAGCAAAAATCGTCGATGATACACTTAATTTTATAGTAGTATTTTTATCAGACGGTGTTCCACTTGTGCGCGGAGTAAGACAAGATTATGTAAATGGCCTACAAAATACCGCAGGTTTAAGCGCAATGGTTTCTGATATCATCGCACTTGGCAAATCTGAAGAAAATCAAGCTAACGTAGAAAGTATTGTTTTTAATACTGGCTTTTACTCAGCATCGCTTGCAGCTGCAACTACAGCTTGTTCTCCACCACCACAACAGCCTGGCGAACCACCTCGACCACCACCAATACTTAATCCAGTGATGCAACAAGAAGCAAAAACATTACTTGATAATATGGCTAAATCAGGCGACGGAAGTTTTACTGACATCGGTACAAGTAGTATTCCCTTTGATCAATTTATTGCATTGGGTGCAAGACTTCTATTTGAACTTAGTGATGTATGGGTTACTAATCTTAATTCGGCTTGGTGGAATGGTAACTTATTAGGAGACACTGACTCTGACGGCATACCTGATATAATAGAAGAAGAACTTAAATCTAATCCATTTAATGCAGATACTGATGGCAATGGTGTTCGTGATAGTATTGATTTTTTCACCTCAACAAATCACGAGCCATGTAAAAGAAAAACTACTGGAGCCTGTGAAGTAAATTTGGCACTCAAAGCAGAATGCATTTCTGCCGGAGCTCAGGTGCTGAACGGACGATTCAAAGATCGTGATTCTGATATGCTCAATGATTGTGAAGAATTTTTACTTCAAAGTGACCCAACTAACCCAGATTCAAATGGTGATAATATTCCAGATGAATTTGCATACCGTCATGGCTTTACAATCAATGGCCCTGCTACAGAGCGTTCTTCTCGCTCGTTCTTAGACGGCATTCGCCTTGATTTTAAACTTTTAAATTTTCAACCTCTAGATATTGCTGCCAATAATTTACCTGCTACTTTTTCACCACCCATAACACAACGACTGCTTAACACAAGACGTACTGACGGAAGTAAAACCTGCTATTCACAAAACATAGAGCCCATCACTCATATAGCCGTAAGACCACAGGGTGGTATTGAAACTTTTGATAATAAAATCCAGGTACTCATTTTAGAAAATCAAGCCATTCTCTCAAGGCGTCAAATCATTCGCATTGGCGAAAGAACAATGCAAAAAGGTGTTCCACTTAATTTTACAGATGACGGGGTTAATGATTTTCCCGTGAGGTTAAACAATGGCCAGTAGATATATAAACAGAACATATTTCATAGTCGCTGGACTCTCATTACTGGGCGCGCTCATCTTGGGTTTCGGTCAGGCTTGCGGTAAGTCTGGTCAATCAATTTTAGCAACACGCGTAAGAGCGCCCAAACCGCTACCGCCCCCAGCATCACTGAATGCATTTCAACCGCCACTTGCTCCGCATTTAGTTTGCAAAATGTTTTTAAATTCTGCTCCAACGGTTTTTAGAACAATAGATAGTCAGCCAGCTAAAGAGGTTTTTGATTCTCGCGTATTACCCAAAGAAGATGAAAATTTCACCATTGATTGTCGAAACACTACAAGTGGTGTGGTTGACAATGTTAATAAGCTTGAGTTTAAAATTGAATTTCATGACTCAGATTTTTTACCTTTGGATTTAAAATCTACCTTAAAAAAAGATACAGCACCCATATTTAATTATGCAGTAAAAAATGGCACTTACGTTGGTACAATTACAGCAACAGACACCTTAGGTTTAAAATCATCGCGTGATTTTTTACTTCAAGTTAGCTGTAACAACACTCAACCCATCACTCTTAACATGAATAAACTTATTATTAAGCCGGTTCCTGAATTAGACCGCACCGCTGCAGATCAAAATCGCGCCACTGGAGATCGCTACGAATACAATCCGCGCGACCCAAATAGCCCTAGTGATATAACAAAATCTATTGTTGTTTTACCACCCGGTTCACCGGCCAATGAGCTTGATAAATATGTTTACTCATTTGATTTTAACGGCGATGGATTATTTGACCCATACAAAGATGGCCGCATTTTTAAATCATGGTCTGAGATGCAAGAAAACTTTGATGATAACGATGGCGTGGTTGAAGAGGGTGACGGAAATCCATTCAATAGCGTGTTTAGTTATTTCCGCGGAAAATGCACACTCATCGACGATACAAGTTCACCCGGAAATAAAACATGTGAAAAAAATGCGAACAAAATACCGGTTATAAATACAAATAAAAGAGTTGGTGTTCGTGTTTTAGATTCTGTGTGCAATGTTTATCAAGAAGGTTTTATCGATTACAATTTTGGTGTTGATGAGAACAACCAACCTTCGCTGCAAGCTACACCCACACCCGCTGTTCCAATTACAGATCAACCTTTTTACGAAGTTGCAGGAATGTTCCCAAATCAATTGTTTGCTATATATTTAGTTGCTGACTGGTTACCTATACGTAATCCAGCCAACGGTGTAATGAATGACGATAAGCGCATTGATAATATTCATTATGTTGGCGTCACACCTTTAAAAGAGCGCCTCAGCAATTCAGATCGATTTTTATTTCGCTTCAATAGAGGTATCGGTTTTACTGGGCAACCTCGACACCTAAGTACCGTTAGCATGCTAGGTAGTACAAAATATTTTAGTGAAGAAAACAGAGGAACTCATGGCATGCAAGTGGGCCTACTCTACCAAGACCTCACTGTGGCCTCTGAAAGTTTATTAATAAAAGCTAAGATGTGTAAAGGTGGCGAGACAGCATATGATCCGCTAAATCCACGGATCATTACACCTTGCATACAGTTTGTGAATGTTTCTGGCGCAAGCATGAGTGAAACCTCAGGCCTCTATGGCACTGACATTCGCTATGCTCCAAGTGACACAAATTCATGTGAAGTCGAATATCAAATTGTACGTACCGAGCCAGGCGCTGCGGCATGTTTACTTTCAGGTGGTGTAATCGATATTTTTCCTTCTGGGTTATTGCCACAAAACATTACCGTACGCGAAGGTAAAGTTGTTGAGTGGGTAAATAACAATACCGCAGGTGCTGTACAAGGTACGCTTAAAATATATAGACAAGGCGCAACACCTACTGATCTTACAGAAGTATTCAGCAAAACTATTGCTGTTGGCGCTCGAGAAATACCGCCCGAAAGTTTATTTGCGAATCCGGCAACATTTAAATATGAGTGGATTTCATCAATCACAGCACCCAATCCACGAGTTGGTTTTGTAAGCGTTATCGAAGATACCACAACAAATCCCAACTCAAGCCCTACACCTACACCAACACCGGTGCCACAAGGTGGGCTCATCGACCTTGAAATTTCAGGTCAGCTACCAACAAAAACTACGCAAAAAGGTTTCAAAATTAACTTTAAAAATATTGCAACTGCCTCATCTGGTGAAGGCATTTTGCGCGTTTATTCTGCCACCAAGAGAACGCAAGCTGGGCAACTTTTGAGCGATGGCCTTGACTTAGATACACAAGGAAATATCAAACTCACACAAATCGCTTCACCACTAACCCCTACAGTTTTTGATATCAGAATCGGACCCACGGCAACGGCTGAATTTTTATTTAATACACCGGGAGTTTATAAATACACATGGTCGCCAAATACATCAGATGCTGATGGCGGCTATATTGCCGTACTAGATACATTCGTACGGAATCAACCACGGCCATTTTCGATGCAGATCGACGGTAAAATTAAATGTACGTCACTCGACAATGGCGCCGTTGAACCAGAGGGTGGCACGATCAAACTCGAAGATGCCGCCCCAACACCACGCGATCTTTCAACGAAAAAAGGTTTTAAAGTGATCTGGACTAATAGCAACACCGTTGGTGCCTTTGGAACATTAAAATTATTTGAAGCAGATTCAACAGTTACCGGGGGTTTTAAACCATTTCTTGTTAATGGCGCTGCATTTGAAAGAGGAATTTCAATTAATTCTTCGACTGACTTTACCTTTACTGTACCGAAACTTTACAAATATACATGGACAATTGGCAGTCAAACTATGGAGGGCACCATAAATGTTGTCGATGCCCTACCCACAAACCAACGGCGCTTTATGAAATTTGAAAGCGGACGATTTAATCTCAGAGTTGGAGAATCAGAAAAAGGAATTTGCGGTGAACCTGGTCCAGGCCCCGGCGATGATGGACCACCACCCAAAGAGCCACCAGCCTTATAAAGTGGCAAGAGCCGCTTTTGCCTGCCTGGGCAAAACCACCCATACTTAAACAAACAGCTAAAACGGAAAATTCAAAAACGCCTGTTAGCGTATGACAGTTGTCTAAGCCTGGTACACGCCAGATTGAATCTATTGAATTTGGCTGCTGACTCGTACAGAGTACTAGTAGTTTTAACTACTTAGCGTTTGTGCATGGTCATTGCAAAATCATGTGCTGGAGAGATGATTTATAAGGAGAAACCGATGAAAATCACAGTAATGTTTTTAATGGCGCTTATATATGGTTCACAAGTTTTTGGTGCCGCGGAAGTAAAATGTAAATCCTCACATAGGTTTCCCTACAGTGTGGCCATTGAGGGACTTTCAAGTGAAAATAAGAAGCTTGTGACCATCAAACGTAAAAATAGAATCGTATATCGTAATGTTGTAAAAGCACATGAACAAGCCAATCAGAAAGATTTTGTTTTAGGCCGTCAATTTGCGATGAGTATTTCAAAAAGAAATTCTTTTGCCAATCTTAACGCCGTTGTACGTGAAGAGGGTGGTCGTAAAATGATTGCTGATGGTCACATGGCGTGTAAAATTTTGTAAGTTTGCGCTGAGTTAAAGATATTGTTAGCTCAGATTCTTCTTTGATCCGTTGAATGTTTCAAGTAGACTCTTGCCATATTAAAAATCAAAAAAATCGCAAGGGCTCAAATGTCTCGTATAGCATCATGGACACACAACCTTAATCCAGAGCAATGCAAAGCTGCACTTCATAACGAAGGGCCGCTCCTTATTCTTGCAGGCGCTGGTTCAGGTAAAACCACAGTACTGGTAACACGGACAGGGCGTCTTATTGACGAGAAAAGAGCTGCACCCAAAGAGATCTGTGTGCTTACATTCACAAATAAATCAGCTCGTGAACTTAAAAATCGTGTGACGGCAAAACTTGGCGACCAAGCGCAAGGGGTTTGGGCTGGAACATTTCATTCTTTTGGGCTTCAAATTCTTCGGCAATTTCACAAAGAGGCGGGGCTTCCTAAGTTTTTTGGAATACTTGATTCATCTGACAGCCAATCTCTTGTTAAAGAAATCATGAGAAACTTTAACCTTAGTGGAAAAATAGATTTTGATGCTGGTAAGTTATTATCTGTAATGGGTAACATGCGAGCCCTTGGAAAATCTGAGAACCCTCAAGACGATGAATACAGTACGGCGGCAGAATGGTGTCTGCCCAAGTACATGAAAAAATTAAGTCAATTGGGAGTTGTTGATTTTGATAATCTCATTCAAAAACCTTTAGAGCTTTTTGATAAATCTAAAGAGGTTAAAGAACGGGTACAAAACGCTTTTAAGTTTGTGATGGTCGATGAATTTCAAGACACCAATAAACCACAACTGGCTTTGGTAACAAATGTTGTTGAAAAACATCTTAATATTGCTGTGGTGGGCGATGATGATCAATCAATTTACGGGTGGCGTGGGGCATGTATTGAAAATATTTTAACTTTCCCGAGTTATTATGAAAAGTGTGCCGTAGTGAGGCTTGAGCGCAATTACAGATCAACTCCTGCAATTTTAAATTTGGCAAATGCTGTGATTTCAAAAAACGAGAAACGTCATGCTAAAAAATTAAAATCAGATCCAAATGCTCAAGAAGGTATTTTACCTGAAGTTTTTGTCTATGAATCTGAAGAAGAAGAAGTTGAAAGAGTGATTGGTGAAATCACAAATCTCAAACAAAGCGGCAGAGAACACCACGAGTTTGCAATTTTATTTAGGTCAAATAGTCAAGGAGCACTGCTTGAAGCTGAAATGCGCAAACAAGGTATTCCTCATCAAATCACAGGGGGCACTGCATTTTTTGACCGTAAAGAAATTAGAGATATTTTAGCGTATTTAAGATCAGCTATTCGGCCTAATGAAGTTAGCTTTAGACGTATTCTCAATGTTCCTTCTCGTGGTATCGGAGAAGCTACTGTAGATCTAATAGCTGAATCCTCGAGTCAAAATAAAACATCTTTTTATAAAGCAGCAAAAGAGTGGAGAAATTCAGAGATTAATGAAAATGCGGGTCTTAGTATTGATCAATTGATAAAAGATCTCGACAGTCTTGTTCCTGATCTGGTTGCGACTGATTCAACGCCTGGTGATAAACTTATTAATTTTCTCACTCATATTGGGTACAAAAATTATCTTGAAAAAGAATCAAAAGATTCTCTAGCTTTTTCAAAGCGCTGGGGGCTTGTTGGAATATTTGCGCAAGTGCTTAATAAATTCGCAGCGCACAGTGGTCGCACTGAAAAAACCATTAAAGGTTTTATTGATGCCATGGAGCTTCGTGATAATCAAGATGAAGAAGATAAATCTTCTGTGAGTTTGATGACTCTGCATTCGTGTAAAGGTTTAGAATTTCCAATAGTTTTTATGGTTGGTATTGAAGAAGATGTAATACCCCATCGAACTCTCGGGTCAGATATTAGTGAGGAGCGCAGGCTTTTTTATGTAGGTGTGACGCGTGCTCAGGAACGCTTAATTCTCAGTCGTGCTAGGCAGCGCAAGCGTCACGGAAAACTTATTCCTTCAGCACCATCAAGATTTTTATTGGAAATTCCTAAAGAACTTTACAAAGAATATGAACTTGGTTGGCGCCCATTGTCAGGAGATGCTAGAAAATCGCTTCTAGAGGATCTTTATAAAAAACTAGCCTTTGATGCTACAAATGAAACTGGGAAACTATAAACATGTCGTTAAAATTTAAAAAATTAATTTTTGCATTTTTAATTATTTTTGCATCACCTGTTGTAGCTCACGCATTTGGTTTAGAATTGCGTGGTAACTTTGGTGGTACTTTTGTTGACCCCGGTGGAATGAATCTTTTTTTGCGAAATAATGGGATCAAAGAAGTCTATGTGTACGGAAATGTGGGGGGAGACATTATTATATTCCCCATCATTGTACCTATCGGAGTTGGTGCGCGTTATGAGTACAATGGAGTTAAAGTTGATGCCATAAATAAAGGTGCAATTAACGAAGGTGAGTTGCAAGCTGCAAAGTGGTCAGCACTTTTAACTGCGAGAATTGTACAGCCCGCTTTTTACGGCGGTTTGATTTTTACTTTAGGGGTTGATCATAAATCTACTTTTACGCTCCGAACACCCTCTGGCAAGCGAACCTATAACGACAATCAAGTTAATACTACGTATTCCATTGGTTTTGATTCTGGGTTTAAAATTTTTAATATTAGATTAGGTTCAGAGGCTGGTTATCAAAGTTATGTTATTAAAGAAGTTAAAGGTTCAGCAGCAGGTAATAGCGGGATCAGCATTGATCTGAATGGTTTTTACGCCATGATACATATTGGAGTTGGATTTTAATAAAAAATACCCCGAGAACATTCAGCATGCTCTCGGGGTTAATGTCACAAAGCCATTTGAGCATTAAGTATAACGAGGGTCCCGTCTCTGCCAGCCACCGGATTATATGTTCCTGATGAAACGTTAACACCTGCTGTACTTGTTGATGAAGTACTACTCATGTTTTTAAGCACAGTACCAGCAAGTTGAATTTTTGCATTGTGACTATGAATTAAATAATTCAGCCCAAGTGTATAAGCACTTGATGATGAAGTATTTGGATCTGTAGTCACTTGAAAATTTTCGTAACGTAATGCTGGCTGAAATTTATCTGACACGTCATAGGCAACTTCGGTGGTCATGCCGTTTCGATCGATGTCTAGCTCTTTAGCTTGTACACCTTCTGCTCGCAATTGTAACTCATCCCACTTAAAACGCAGATTTCCGCCATATCGAGTACTACTTCCTACTACAGCTTGGGATTGTCCGTAAAAAGCTCCAGCTTTAAAAGCATCAGATATTTTATAATCAAGGCGTGTGTTTAAATCTTTAGAGTTATTCGTGTCATCAATATTTGCAGCATTTGAATTGACGTTTGGTTGACCGTTTGAAGCCATGAGTTTTGCTTGCAACGGGCCAAATGTTCCATTGAGCATCATTCCTATATCTCTGCGATCACCGAAGTATCGTGAGACATACGCTCTTTCAGGAAATAAAAGTTCAGATGATGAATCAAGTCCTTCTGAAGTTGTGGGAATTTTAAATTGACCAGCTACGATTTCAAGATCTGGATAAAGAGTAAAAGCTACTCCTAAATCTTGAAGTACTTTATTATCATTATTTGTAGATACACTGCCTGAGCGAAGGGACTTTGCCGGATCAATCATTACAAACCAACGCGTGTTTTCTACGACTGATCCACTGAGTTTAAGTTCTGCGCGGCGAAGTCGGTAATTAAGGTGACTATCTCCTGTGCTACTCAGAATAGTTGTGTCATCAATCATCCAGGTTTGAAGAAGGACTCCTAGTTTAGCTTTTCCTTTTCCTACAGAGAGGGATTCCAATGGCACATCTTCAGCAAAACTAGAAGATGTTGCCAGTAGTGCTGTAATGGCGAATATAACCAAATTTATTTTATTCATTAAAGGCCTCCTTAGTATGTTTATTTACTTACGTATTATGTATCCCAGAATTGGTCAAGGTACTGTTAGGACTGTATTATGATTTATTGGCTGGTGGTTTATTGGGTGTAAATTTTTAACTAGATTTTTTGAGTGATGCAAGATTGCTATTTAGCCAATGACGAATTTTTTGCAATTCTGTGTCATTGAGCCCAATAAAGTTTGCACTAATGAAATACAATCCTGCATTTGAAGGATCACGTGTGTAACCGGTGACACGTAAAATAGGTGGCTCGATGCCAATTTGTTGAAAAAACTCACTATTCACTTTAACTTTTGTATCCATAGGTGCAAAGAGGGGAGACCGTAAAGTCAATCCTCGCTCAGAAATATAAGTGATCTGTGTATCTACATCCCATTGAGCTTTGCGACGAACCGGACCTTCTGGAAAACTTGTAGTAGGTACTTGTACTGATTTCTTTTTGAGAAGTGCTTGAATTTTTCCAAGTAAAATCATGGGATCAATTGGCTTAATAATGTAATCATCAGCGCCACTGTCTAAGCCCAACTGAATATCTTTTTTATCACGACGACCGGTGAGCATTGCAATGGGAATGTGAGCAAATTTTGGCTTGCCACGAATAGTTTTAATGAGTTCATATCCAGAAACACCACCTGGCATATTAGCATCGGTGATGACCATATCAAACACTTCACGCTCCAGCTTGTCTAAACCATCTCGTGGATCTGTGCTTGTAACGACAGAGTAGCCAGAACTTTCAAGTATGTCCTTGACCAATTTTAAAGTTACTTTGTCATCATCAATGAAGAGAATATTAGTCATGTTCTTTCCTCACCCACTATTTCGGAACAATGCTCAAGAAGCTTGAGGAGTACTAGTCTTAAGGCTAGCTTCTAATTGATTCTTTGCTACCAAATAGGCACCTTCTAATTCATTTGTTAAATGAACGGCAACTCCTGAAATTACTCCAGACTTTCCTATTTCTTAAAGCTTTCTACATAGATCTGAAACTTGGATAATACCAAGGTTTGAGCTACTTGACTTAAGTGCATGGGCCTCTGCAGCCAATGCTTCTGCATTATTTGTTAAAACAGCTTTTCTGATTTTTTTCAAATAAGGTGGAGCTGTTTCAAAGTACAACTGAGTAAGTTCATGAATCATATTCGGTGCACCTGGGCGCTGGAATTTTTCTAATCTCTTTAAGATATTCCAGTCAATTATAACGGGAGCAGAGTTTTGGGTTACTTGTGCTGGTTGTTCAGTTTCAATCGGTGATGCAGTGTTAACAACTGTTTTATTTGAACTATGTCTGAGCCATTTTTCTATTGTTAAAGCAAGTCGTTCAAATTCAATTGGCTTAGTAATGTAATCATCCATTCCAGCTTCGTAACATTTTTTTCGATCGCCACTTGTGACATCGGCAGTCACTGCTACGATGGGAACATGTCTTGCCGTTCCAAACTCATCTTTTCTAATTTTTCGAGTTGCTTCATAGCCATCCATTCCTGGCATCTGGCAATCCATCAAAATTAGATTATAGTTTTTCTCTGAAATCGCCTTAAGAGCTTCAAAACCATTCCCAACAGCCTCTGCTTTAAGCCCAATTTGTTCGATCATTTCAAGAACAACTCTTTGATTAACAAGATTATCTTCAACGACCAAAAGATTCATTGTAGCTTTTTCGCGATCAGTGAGACTCTGAGCAACAGGTTGAGATTCAATGACAGGTTTATTGCCATTTTCTAATTGCATCGTAAACCAAAAGACCGAGCCTTTGGTTTCTTCACTTTGAACACCAATTTCACCGTGCATCATTTCTACGAGTCTTTTACAAATTGCTAATCCAAGCCCCGTACCACCAAATTTACGAGTTGTTGATGTATCTGCCTGAGTAAAGGGTTGGAAGAGTCTATTTTGTGCATCGATAGAGAGACCAATGCCTGAGTCATGGACTTCAATTCTTAATTCAACGTTATTATTAATTTGTTGCTGACGTGTTACGAGGAGAGACACTTCACCTTGGCGGGTGAATTTCACGGCGTTTCCAAGAAGATTTACAAGAATTTGCCTAATTTTACCAGGGTCACCTCTTAAATACGGTGGTACTTCGGGTGAGATATCAATGCGTATTCCGATGCCTTTTGTTTTTGCGCTATGATTTAGCATTTTTTCTGTGTCACTGATGACACTTCGAAGATCAAAATCAATAGTTTCAAATACCATTTTTCGAGATTCAATTTTTGAAAAATCTAGGATGTCATTGATTAACGTTAATAGAGCTTCTGCAGACACTCGAATAGTTTCAGCATACTGTTTTTGTTTAGGATTAAGTTCTGTGGAGCTCAAAAGACCGGCCATTCCGATAACACCATTCATCGGTGTGCGAATTTCATGACTCATATTTGCTAAAAACTCAGATTTAGCTAGGGAAGCTTCCAGCGCCACTTTTTTAGCATTGATTAACTCTTGTTGTTCACGTTTTTCATTAGAGATATTTTTAATAAAGCAGTAGTGACCACCAAATTGATGATTATCATCGTGTGTGAGGATCATTGTCATGCGTAGATAGCATTGTGTCCCATCTTTTTTCTGAGCAACGATTTCAATTTCTTGTTTGCCATTTATGATTATCCCTTGATGCGCAGATGCCACTTTTTTCTGATCAGCAGGAACAATATGGGTGAGCCAATTTTTACGTTCTAATTCTTCAGTATTGTAACCCAACATTTTTGCATATGTTTTATTGACGTTAAAGTAATTACCCCTTGCATCGACCCGTGCAATACCCTCAACGGCGTGCTCAAGGGCTGTGCTCATTTTGCGTAATTCATTTTCAGCACGTTTTCGCTCTTCAATACTGCGAGTAACGACAAGTCTTGATGCAACGAGAAACGTAAAGGCTAAAAAACAAGCAAGTACAATTGTATTATGCGACCTGCTTGCAGCACTTTCAGCGTCAAGAACATGCTCTTCGAGCATACTTCGTTCTTGTGTTTCAATCTGTGTAGTGACTTTGCGGATGTCTTCCATGATGTATGCACCTTGAGTGATTAATGGCTCAAGACGTTCTTTTGTATAGGATTTACTTTGTCTGAGACTCACGATGCCATCTAATTGACTGAGTTTTTCTTTGATAAGTGAGTTGAGTTTTGAAATTAATTTTTGTTGTTCTTCGCTTTCTGATTCTGCAAAAAGTTCAGAGAGATTTTTAAGATGTACATCCATATTTTTAATTTTACTTGAATACTGTTCCAAAAACGCAGGGTCTTCTGCTAGCAGATAACTATTCATTCCACTTTCAGCTTCTTGGAGTTGTGACATTGTGGCTTTAAGTTCGAGGAGTACTTGATTTGTTTGTGCTGTTTGCCGAGCATGTTCTGTCAGTTTGACTTTTCCCTTATGCGAAAAAACAGTAACTGAAAGTAGAATTGCTATAACGAGGCCCAGCCCGATATCAGATTTTCTAAAAATCGAAACCAGATCTTGAAGTTGTAAGTTGTTAGTATTTTTTGGAGTCTGGTTTCTCATGTATCACTTATCGGTTTTAGACTCGCAAAACTGAATAAAAGGCTTGCTTGCTAAATGTCTATATTGCGCGCAGAGTCATTTCGTGAACAGGCATCTAATTTGCAATCACTTTGCTGAGTTATGGTTTTTAATGAAGGTTATAATTGTTGGAGAATAGAAAAAGCTTCTAAAGCGTCAGTGATTATTGACGCTGAAAGTTATTTTGAAGCATTTGTACTTGCAGCTGAAAATGCAACCCAATCTATTTTTATATTAGGTTGGGATCTAGATACGCGTATCAAGCTTAGACCTTCATTTAATTTTCCAACTTTAGGTGATTTTTTAAAGTCACTTGTACGTAAAAATTCTAATCTCAATATTCATATTTTAATTTGGGATTTCACATTTATTTATTACTCAGAAAGACAATCACCTACGCAATTTAAAAAAGATTTGAGTGGTGAACCTCAGA
>JAWXAT010000016.1 GCA_034439615.1 Oligoflexia bacterium
CCAGGGGGTAATGTGTACACCACTTACTAGAGCAACCGGTGTGCCATACCTTGGTCTAGCTTTTAACGACTAAAGAAGTGAGTTGCTCATGAAAGCGGTGCCCCTATTCGGCAATGGAAAAGAAAAAAGCCCAAACGAACGTTGGGCTAAGTAGCTGATAATAAATGATTTAATTATCTAAATGTCAAAGTTCTTGCCAGTTGATCTTACCGCGCTCAAGAACAAGAGACCCATTTCCTTCTACAAGCTTCACGGGGTTTTCTTGATATGCGGGGTGACGATTAAGGGCAGAAACTAATCGAGGAGAAAGTTTTTTAAGCCATGCTTCTTCTTGCCCAGCAGCGCGCTTTTCTAAATGAACAAGACGTGTTCCAAAGTAATCTAAAAACTGAGCCCATGTGTCAGAGCTTAGTTGATCAGACCCTGTATAGGCATTGAGATGCGTTGCCGTCGCAGCATGTTGAGTTGGATAGGAGAAAATATTAAGACCAACACCAATATGTAAATAGTGAACATCGCCCTCTTGGGTGTGCTCAGCAATAACGCCGCCCACTTTTTTATCACCAATATAAATATCATTAGGAGCTTTGAGGCTAAATCGTACAAATTTAAATGCTTCGCTCAAAGATTCATAAAGATACAAACCAATGCCAAGAGTCCATCGTGGGTCAGCACCTTCACCGTAAAGTTCCATAAACCATGTTGAGAGAAAACTTTTGCCGTGCCCGTCGTCTTCCCATGTGTTTGTTCCGCGTCCACGACCCTCGGCTTGATGTTTTGCAACAATCAAAGTGGGCTTTGTGAAATCATCAGTATGTGTTTTTGAATATGTTTGTGTGCTATCGACAGTTTCAAGACCCACATAATTCCAACCAAAGTTGGGACGTTTGCAAAGACGGGCCGCTGTTTCTGATAAATCAAATGGAAGTTCGTTCATAATTACCTTTCAAAAAGTAAACTTACATCAGCATTTGGCGCTGAATGGGTGATTTGACCAACACTGATGAAATCAACCCCTAGTTTAGCCACAGATTCGATTCGGTCAAGAGTCATGTTGCCACTTGCTTCAATAATACTTTTTCCAGCGATAAGTTTAACGGCCTTCTCTGTGAGCTCGTTATTCATATTATCGAGTAAAATGCGCTCTGTATTGCAGCTAAGGGCTTCATTAATTTCATCAAGATTGGTTACTTCGACCTCTACGGGCATCTTTGGATGCTGAGAACGTGTGAGTTTTACACACTCAAGAATACTTCCGGCGGCTCGAATATGATTTTCTTTGATCAAAATACCGTCAGAAAGATTCATGCGATGATTACTGCCCCCACCATGTAAAACAGCATTTTTCTCTAAGTTACGAAAACCGGGTGTTGTTTTGCGGGTATCAGTGATTTTACATCGTGTGCCCTTTGTTTTCTCAACAAACAGAGATGTCAAAGTCGCAATGCCTGAGAGATGGCCTAAAAAATTAAGTGCCGTACGCTCACCTTTTAGTAATACAGATAATTTTCCTGAAAGTTCACAGATGTTTTGCCCTCGCGTTACGCGATCGCCATCTTTAAAATGCCATTTAATTTCGGTTTTGGAATCTAAGAGCTTAAAAGTAGCATCAAAGAGTGTGCACCCTGAAAGTGTGAGATCTTGTTTGGCTAGAAGTTTTGCTTTACCTGATTTATTTTCAAACCCCAAACTATCGGTGGTGATATCACCTGAGGGCATGTCTTCTTGGAGTGCTTGTTTAACAATAGTGTTTATATCAATCACTTCGATTCTTCGTTCAAAAGCCGTTTAAGTTCTTCGCGAATAATATTTGTGGCAATTTCTGGGACTACTTTCCAAACAACTTGTTCAATTATTTTTCTAGTCTCTGCTCGAAGCTCATCCATATTTACCAATGTTTTTGGATCAACTTGTGTGTGCGATGATTCAAATTGCGCATGTAAGGGTGAGCCGATTTCTGTAACACCCGTTTTCGAAGGTGTCTTGGGTGTAGGTGTGATCGGTTCAGCTGGTGGTGTATTGAGCTCAACTGGTTCGCTATGTGCTGGAGTGGCTGATGGCTTTAAAAGAAAATCAGAATTTGAAATAGCTGATTCGCTGTATTGAAACGCCACTGTGTTTTCTTCTTGGCCTTCATCGGGAATGGGAACTTGAAATTTACCTAAATCTTTTCTAACCCACTCGTTATCACCAGACCAAATAGTATTGTCAGGGGCCGCGGGCATTTCGCTGCTCATAGGTTCAGAAGTTATCGGTGTTGAAGTTTTGTCTGGTTGGGTTTCTTTCATAAATGCTGAAATGTCATCAAACGAATCCATGTTCCATCCCACCGGTTGTTCAGGTTTTGGTATTGCTGAATTTGTCTGTGTTGTTTGTGCGGGCATTGCAAAATCTAGAGCCGGAAAATCAAGATGCTTAGCGATAGGATTAGTTTGAGATTTTTGAACGTATTTTGTGATGAGTGAGCGAAGGCCTGAAACTTCAAAAGGCTTTTCTAATTTGTCTTCTGCTCCAGAGGCTTTGAACTTGGCATCATCAAATGCCATAAATGAGCTCCAAAGCATAATAACCGGAGTTTTTTTTAAGCTTGCGTCACTTTTGATTTCAGTTGCGATCTCGTAACCGGTTTTATGAGGAAGCAGTACGTCAACAAATGCGATATCCGGCTTAAAACTACGAGCCACATCCATCACATCTTTGCCAGATCCGACAGAACGCAATTCTACTCCAAAATCTTGGAGAGAAAGTTGAACGACCTTTTTGATAGCAGCACTATCGTCTGCTAACAGAACTTTTAAGGGCATAGGCCTCTTTGATCCTTGGCAAAAAAATTCATTAAAATTCTTAACAACTATGCGTTTTAACCCTACTTAATTGGTTAGATTGAGTTGCTCGAAGTGTCAAGGTGCTTTAGTCTAAATGTGTGTTATCAATCATCGATCGTTACATATCAAAGGAGTTTTTAAAGTACTTTGCCGCCGCGCTCATAGTATTTTCAACGCTATTTCTAGTCGTTGATATGCTATCGACCGTTTGGCAGCTAAAGGGCGATAGCACCACCATCTGGCGTTACTATCTCTATAATCTTCCGATGATTATATACCGCATGACACCTGTGAGTTGCCTCATGGCAACGATATTCACGATTAGTGTGATGAGTCGCAATAATGAACTGGTGGCCCTTTTTAGTTCAGGTTTAAGTCTTGCGCGCGCCGCAGCACCGATTTTGGTCATGACCTTACTCATCGCCATTGGGAGTTTTTTCGTAAGCGATAAGCTCATTCCATCATTTACGAAACTGAGAAATTACATCTACTTTGTCGAAATTAAAAAACAACCTTGGTTTTACTATACCGTTAAGGTGAATAAAATTTGGTATCGCAGTAAAGATCTCATCTACAATATCAAAACTTTGAATCCTGAAAAAAATCTTGTTCAAGGTTTAACAATTTATTATTTCAATCCTGATTGGCAACTCACGCAAGTTATCGTCGCAGCAGAAGGGCATTTTCAGGGCTCTAACTGGATTTTACAAAACGGTTCGGTCACACTTTTTTTGGATGACTCAAGTTTTCCGCTCACTCAGACGTTTAAAGAAAAAACCATTACTCTTGATGAAAAGCCTACAGATATTCAAGGTATTGATGCCAACAGTGATCTCATGACGGTGGGAGAACTGAGGCGATATATTAAAAAGAATAAAGATGCAGCCCTTGATACCACTCGCTATGAAGTCGCTTATCACGGAAAATTTGCCTTTGCCTTTGTGAGTTTTGTAATGGCGTTTTTAGGAATACCATTTAGTGTTTCTAAAGATAAAAGCGGAAGTTTTGCTCTGAGCATTGGACTCTGTTTTGGCTTTGTTTTTATGTACTGGACGCTTGTTTCTATAGGTTTAAGCCTTGGTAGAAACGGTACTGTGAATGCGTTTTTAGCAGCTTGGACACCAAATGCCGTGATGCTCTCAATGGCCGTTTTCTTTCTCTTGCGCCTTAAAAAATAATCAAATATTGTAGTGAGTTACAGTCAACTTGAAAGGTGCTTCTGTGGCGATTTTGGGAATCAAAACATATCCAGATGACGTTCTCAAACAGGTCGCAAAGCCTGTCACTGAAGTAACTCCTGAATTAGTGAAGCTAGCAGAAGACATGCTTGAGACAATGTATGCTGCCCCCGGTATTGGGCTTGCGGCTCCTCAAGTGGGAGAATCAATTAGACTCATTGTTATTGATTCGCGCATGCGCGATGAAAACGGCCGGGCTGATTACACAGATATGACTGAGCTTGAAAAACAGGTGAGTTTTCCTTTGAGACTATTTAATCCGGTAATATTATTAAGTGAAGGAAGTGCAACTTTTGATGAGGGGTGTCTTTCTGTACCGGGTTTTGTCGAGACAGTGCGGCGCGCTAATTATGTGGAAGTCGAAGCACTTGATTCTCAGAATAAAAAAATCCACATTAAAACTGATGGCTTGCTTTCAATATGTATTCAGCATGAAATAGACCATCTTGACGGAAAACTTTTTATTGATCGCTTAAGCACGGTAAAACGCGCTTTGATTAAGTCGAAAATCAAAAAGCATGGTTACCCCGATAGTGCAGATCAAAAACAGCATATTTTGTAAGGGCCAATGAAAATTAAAGTCGTTTTTTTAGGTACACCAGAGTTTGCTTGTCCGACATTAGATTATCTATTGTCAGAACATGATCAATACGAAGTTTGTGGTGTGGTCACCCAACCTTCAAAACCTTCAGGTCGTAATCTTGAAGTTAAAAAATCAAGAGTTCAAGAGTTAGCTGAGTCACATCTCAACACACTCAGTAGGCTTCAAAAAAAGTTTCCGATACTTTTGCCTCCCAATATCAATGACGTATCGGTATTAAAACAAATTCAAGCGCTTGATGCCCATATTGCCGTCGTTGTGGCTTACGGGCAGATTTTGCATCCTGCATTTATGACGATTTTTAAACATGGCGCTGTGAATGTTCACGCAAGTCTTCTCCCTCGCTGGCGAGGAGCAGCCCCTATTGCTTGGGCGCTTTTAAAACAAGATCCTGTCACAGGTGTGACGCTTCAAAAAATCGCAACAAAACTTGATTCAGGAGACATCATTGGCCAACATCAAGTCGTTTTAGATGAAACTTGGGATGCATCGATACTCTACACAGAATTAAGTAAACGTGGTGCAGATTTAGTTCGTCGCTATTTACCTGATTACGTCTCTGGAAAATTAAAAACAACACCACAAGATGAAACAAAAGTTACTTTGGCTCCGAAGATCACAAAAGAACAAGGCCATATTGACTGGAATAATACAGCTAAAGATATTTGTGCTCAGATCAATGCATTAACACCTTGGCCGGGTACCTGGACAACACGGGATGCAAAGCAGTTAAAAGTTCTAAGAGCAAATCCTATTGAATATCAAAGTAAAGAAAAACCAGGTTCGGTCATCAGTGTTGATAAAACAAATTTTGTTGTTCAATGCGGAGAAGGTTCTTCACTTATGGTTTTAGTGGTGCAGCCCGAGAGTCGTGCGCGTATGCCTGCATCTGCTTATCTTAAAGGTTATCCTTTCAAAAAAGGAGACTTCCTTGGCGGCTGATGTACTTATAGCCCCAAGTATTCTCTCTTGCGATTTTGCACGTCTTGGTGAAGAAATTTTAAAAGCTGAAGCCGCAGGTGCTGATTGGGTTCATGTAGATGTCATGGACGGTCACTTTGTCGATAATCTCACAATTGGCCCCCCAGTTATTGCGTGTATTAAAAAAGTTGCGAGTCGTCCACTTGATGTTCACTTGATGATTGAGCGCCCTGAATTAAGTATTGAGCGTTATGTTAAAGCGGGTGCTGATTATTTAACAATTCATGTAGAGGCCACGAAAGATCCGACTCAAGTGTTAAAAAATATTCGAAGTTTTGGTGCTAAACCTGGAATTACTTTGCGGCCGGGAACTCCTTTAAATGAAATTATAAAATATCTTGAACATGTAGATCTTGTTTTGGTGATGACGGTTAATCCCGGTTGGGGTGGTCAGGCCTTTATGCCCGAGCAGCTTGAAAAAGTAAAAACACTTAAAGCTTGGGCTGATAAAAATAATCCCAAGCTCTTTATTGAAGTAGACGGTGGTATTAATGCTACAACGGCGCCACAAGCAAGAGCTGCTGGAGCAAATGTTTTTGTTGCAGGAAATGCAGTGTTTAAAACCGACGATTATAAAAAAGCCATTGAGTCTTTAAGAGGTTAATCATAAATGAAAATTACAGGTGAAAATCTCAACATTGAAAACGTGTGGCTCGTGGCATATGGCCAAGAAAAAGTAGAGCTAGCCCCGAGCTGTAAAAAAAAGATGCTCGAAAGTCGTCGTTATATTGAGCAGTTTCTTAAAAAAGGGAAAACTGTTTACGGAGTCAACACTGGCTTTGGTGCTTTGAGCTCGGTTTCTATTTCTAATGATCAAATAATCGAACTACAAAAAAATCTTATTCGTTCACACTCAGTGGGTGTTGGCGAAATTTTCACAATTGAAGAAACAAGGGCTATTTTACTTTTGCGCGCAAATGCTTTAGCTCGAGGTCATAGTGGTGTGCGTGTTGATGTGGTTGAAAAACTTTTAGAATTTTTAAATAAAAACGTTATGCCGGTCGTGCCTGGTCAAGGAAGTGTTGGCGCAAGTGGTGATCTTGCACCTCTTGCACATGTGGCACTTGCACTGATGGGTGAAGGCGAAGTTATTTATAAAAATAAACGTATGAAAACTTCGAATGCATTAAAAGCAGCACGCATCGAACCGATATTGCTGCAAGCTAAAGAGGGCTTATCGTTAATTAATGGTTGCCAAGTGATGACAGCCGTCGGGTTACTCAATACTTATGAGGCCAGACGACTTAATTGGCTCACTGATCTTGCGGGCAGCATGTCTTTAGAGGCAATGAGAGGTGCGAGATCAGCCTTTGATCCTTTAATCGCTGCGACACGGGCGCATCCCGGTGAGGCAAAAACTGCACGTAATCTTTTAAGAATCATGGGCAAAAATTCAAAAATTTCACTGAGTCATGAAGATTGTGGCAGAGTTCAAGACGCATATTCTTTAAGGTGCATGCCCCAAGTTCATGGCGCTGCCAAAGACACACTTCGCTATGTTTCGGGCATATTAGAAGTTGAATCTAATAGTTCAACTGATAACCCACTTGTTTTTGCTGATAAGAAAAAAGTTTTAAGCTGCGGCAATTTTCATGGTGAACCAGTGGCGTTCGCCTTAGATTTTTTAGGCATCAGTGTTGCCGCCACTGCATCAATTAGTGAATGTCGTATTGAAAAATTAATTAACCCAGCCATGAGCGGGCTCCCAGCATTTTTAGCAGAAAATAGTGGGTTAAATTCTGGAATGATGATTGTGCAAGTTGCGGCAGCTTCCTTGGTGAGCGAAAATAAAATATTAAGCCACCCGGCTAGTGTTGATAGTATTCCCACATCAGCTGATAAAGAAGATCACGTGAGCATGGGTACAATTGCAGCTCGAAAACTTGGCAAAATTGTTCGCAACGCTGAAAATGTTTGCGCTATGGAGCTCCTGTGTGCGGCTCAAGGACTTGATTTTTTAAAACCACTTAAACCATCAGCTGGAGTTTTAAGCGGGTATAACGCTATTCGAAAAGTTGTGCCCTATGCTTCTAAAGATCGTACATTTCACATTGATATTACGGCTATTCGTGAATTAATCCGTTCAGGAAAATTGTTAAAAGCAGTTACAGATGTCACCGGAGATTTAGAATGGTAAGTGGCCCACGAAAAGTTAAAGCCCCAACAGGTTCTGCACTCACTTGCAAAGGTTGGCTTCAAGAAGCTGCTTATAGAATGATTCAAAATAATTTAGACCCAGCTGTTGCAGAAAAGCCAAATGAACTTATCGTCTATGGAGGGCTGGGAAAAGCCGCTCGCAATTGGGAATGTTTTGATAAAATATTAAAATCTTTAGAAAGCCTTTCAGACGATGAGACCTTACTTATTCAAAGTGGAAAAGCTGTAGGCATTTTTAAAACACATCGTGACGCCCCAAGAGTTTTACTCGCAAATAGTAATCTTGTTCCCAAATGGGCTAATTGGGAACATTTCAACGAGCTCGATCAAAAAGGTCTTATGATGTATGGCCAAATGACCGCTGGCTCATGGATTTATATTGGCTCACAAGGAATCATTCAAGGTACTTACGAAACTTTTGCTGAATGTGGTCGACAACATTTTGATGATAATCTTTCAAATCGCTGGGTTTTAACAGCGGGGTTAGGCGGCATGGGTGGAGCTCAACCTTTAGCTGCTGCATTTGCCGGGGCGTCAAGTCTAAGTATTGAAGTAGATCCAGAAAGAATTAAAAAACGTTTGCAATCAGCATATATCGATGAAGAAGCTCCCACCTTAGAAGAAGCTGTAGCGCGAGTGAAGCAGTATGCAAAAGAAGGCAAAGCTCGAAGTGTTGCGTATTGTGGAAACATGAGTGAAGTCATTCATCAGCTTATCGAAATGAATGTTGTACCAGATATCTTAACTGATCAAACAAGTGCCCATGATCCGCTTAATGGCTATGTTCCTGAGGGTTACACGCCAGGAATAAACGGCACAGCAACGGCATTAAGAAAATCTGATTCTAAAAAATATTTAGCACTCGCAATGACGTCGATCAAAAAACATGTTGAAGGTATGCTCAAACTTAAAAGCATGGGTGCTGTAACTTTTGATTACGGGAACAACATTCGCGCCATGGCTAAAGAAGCAGGGTGTGAAAAGGCATTTGATATTCCAGGTTTTGTTCCTGAATATATTCGCCCGCTTTTTTGTGAGGGCCAAGGCCCGTTTAGATGGGTGGCACTATCGGGTGATCCCAACGATATTAAAGTAACTGACGATGCGTTGTTAGAACTTTTTCCTCACAATAAAAAACTTCATAACTGGATCAACAAGGCACAAGAGCGCATTAAATTTCAAGGTTTGCCCGCAAGAATTTGTTGGCTTGGTTATGGTGAGCGCGACAAAGCGGGGCTTTTGTTTAATGACCTAGTTAAAAAACGTTTAGTAAAAGCTCCGATTGTTATTGGGCGTGATCATCTTGACTGTGGAAGTGTTGCCAGCCCCAATCGTGAAACTGAGGGCATGCTTGATGGCAGTGATGCTGTCGCTGATTGGCCAATACTTAATGCACTTTTAAATACGGCTTGTGGCGCTACTTGGGTGAGCTTTCATCAAGGTGGTGGTGTTGGTATGGGTTATAGCCTTCATGCTGGGCAAGTTATCGTCGCTGACGGAACCGTCGAAGCAGCACTTCGCTTGCGTCGTGTGTTAACGGCAGATCCAGGCATGGGTATTATTCGACATGTAGATGCTGGATACACAAAGGCTCAGCAAGTTGCTCGTGAACGTGGTGTGCAAATTCCATGATCGTCATTCATAATATCGGTCAACTTGTCACACTTGAAGGTGCAGTTAAAAAACAAGGCCGTAATATTGTATTTCAAGATCTTGGTATCATCACTGACGCATGTCTTGTGCTCAATGGCATTGGGCGCAAATGCAAAGTTGAGTGGGTCGGAAAATCAAGTGATCTGCCAAAGAAATATAATAAAGCTAAAAAGATAAACGCAAATAAGCAATTGGTCATGCCCGGGTTTGTTGACAGTCACACCCATCTTGTTTTTGCGGGCGATCGTTCTCGAGAATTTGAAATGCGACTTGCTGGTCACACCTACCAAGAAATAGCACTCGCAGGTGGCGGCATTGTTAAAACAATGACGGCAACACGCTTAATTTCTCAAGCTGATTTATTAAAAATAAGTTTAAAGCGAGTGGACACTTTTTTACGTCAAGGTGTTACCACTTTTGAAATTAAAACGGGTTACGGTCTTGATTTTGATTCAGAAGAAAAATGCTTAAAAATAATCGATAAACTTAAAAAAACAACACCCGCAACGATTGTCGCCACATTTTTAGCCGCCCATGCGGTTCCACCAGAATATAAAGGCAAAAAAACAGAATACACAAAGCTCGTAGCAACAAAGTGGCTCCCCAAGCTAAAAAAGTATTGTGATTACCTCGATATGTTTTTAGATGAAGGTTATTTTGACAAAGAAGATGCTGAAGTACTTTTAACTCAAGCACAGAAGTATAAAATACGTATAAAGCTTCATGCCGATGAACTCAAACTTACAGGTGGCACACAAACGGCTTGTAAGTTTAATGCGCTATCGGCTGATCATTTGCTTCAGATTTCGCAAAAAGAAATTGAGCTACTTTCAAAAAGTGAAGTGACTGCCACACTTTTACCCACTACAGCATTTTTTCTAAAAGCCGCCTATGCTCCAGCAAGAAGGCTTCTTGATAGCGGTGCACGCGTAGCCTTGGCCACAGATTTCAACCCAGGTACTTCTCCAACCCAAGATATTTCTTTAGTGGCCGTGCTTGCTGCACTTCAAATGCACATGAAGACAGAAGAAATAATTACAGCACTTACGCTCAATGGTGCCTACGCCTTAGGTCTAGCTGAAAAAAAGGGAGCACTATTAAAGGGTTATGATGCTGATTTTATAATGCTTGAGTCAAACAGTGTTGCAAAGGTGTTTTACGAGTTCGGGCAGGTGCAAAGAAATCTCAAAGTTTTCACCAATGGATCCTTTTACTCTTAAATTAAGAGTGTTAGAATTTGATCAAGCAAATAAAATGATTTGCTTTTCAATTAAGAATATTTCTAAGCTGAGACTAAGACAAACATCTAAGATTTTACTTCAAGGGAGAGGGGACAAATCCATGGAAGCGATTGAGACTCAGCCGCCTGCGGCTCAGATGGTCACACAATCCCGTTTTTTCACAACTGATTTTAATACCGCAATCATTGACGGTCCATTAAGAATTTATTTTGCTGATCGTCAAGAATCAGAGGCTTTGAGAATCTATTTCAATATACAAGAGACATTGATGCAAACGGGTATGAAGCTTGATTCGCTTCCGTTAGATATTCCAAATATGTATTTGATGCTTTATCCAACTAAGATTTCTTATTCTGAAGTTTTTGAAAAAGATGATGATCTTGCTGCCGAGCAATTTGGAGATCATTTGATTATGGGAATTCAAGGCGACAACTCTCCTGAGATTTCATCTAATGATCGTTTGCAACTCATTAGTCAACGTGTGAGAAATGTGTTTCAAGCATGGCCTATACTAAAATAAATAGGCTCATCGCATATCCGTTGACCTATTTTTATGTGATGGCTGGCTATATTATCACTAATTATAATTCGTTGAATCCTCCACAGTTTTTGCCACTTACATTTTTAGACATGCAAATACCATTTTTAGAATGGACGGGTTGGATTTACTGCACAGTATATTTTGTGCCTTTGATCGCTGCTTTTGTGGTGACAAAAGATCGTGATATAAAAGCCATGCTTACTTGCTTTCTAGTTTTATCTACACTTTGTTTTATTGTTTTTCTCATGCATCCAACGACTTACCCACGGCCAACACTTTCAGAGCCGAATTTTTTCAACTTCCCTTTGCAAATTGCATTTCAAATTGATCGCCCATCAAACTGTTGGCCTTCTTTGCATGTTGTTTACGCTTTTTTAACAGCATTTTTTGTACAACTCTATAAGCCACGTCTTGGAAGTTTTTTGCTCCTGTGGGCCATCGTCATTGCAATTTCAACACTCACAGTAAAGCAGCATTATCTTTGGGATGTGTTAGCGGGATATCTTTTAGCGCGCGTGGGATTTAAAGCATCGATGATGTTTTGGTCTCGTCAAAGTGTGGTTTCACGTACCTAAAACTTACTCGGTCAACAGCTGTTCTATAAACTTCACACTGGCTTCGCTGCCCCAGTCATTAGCACCATAACCTTGGGCAACAAGTCTTCCTTGTTTATCGAGTACAAAATTACTGGGCAGTGATTCAATATTAAATTTTTCTGATTCTGAATGAGTTGGATCATAAAACGTCGCAAACGGAAATTTCCTGGCTTTCCAAAAATCTGGAACAAACTTTGAGGCGGTATCAGGTTCGTCAACATTGAGTGGAATAATCACAAGACCTTTGGATGCGAGTTTTTCATGGAGGTCAATAAAGGTTGGCAGTTCAATCAAACAAGGTGTGCACCAGCTAGCCCAAAATGAAAGCAGTACGACTTTTCCTTTAAAATCACTTAGGCGTTTGGTGTTACCTGGACTTGCGACCATAAGAATGTCTGGAACCACTTTTCTTTTCTCAGGCGCAGGAACATCTGTTGGGCCATCTTGTATATCAGCAATATTTTCGTCATGATAATGAGAGGAGCGGAGATAGCCAATGCTAGCAAAAAAGACAATCGCGCACATGATGAGGACTTTTCCCCAAAAAGGAATATTTATGCGTTTCTGTGGGCGATTAGAGTCTCCCACAGGCCCTTCTGATTGTCTTAAGACGACTTCTTCTTGGTCTTCTGTTTCATTCATAGGCCCTAAGAGTAGCTTGAGAAAAGCATCGGGACAAGTTGTTTTAGAATACGTACTCCTTCTTACCGTGGCCCTTACTTTGGGGAGCATCATCATGACAAATTTGATCGGAACTGTCGATGAACCCAAGGGAATTCGCCAAGTATGGGGAAAGCTAATAAATGCTATCGGTGCAGATTATCCTGATAAACCTGACTGATTCTTAAATGCTCAGCCGTTTTTTTTGAATTACGGTGGTGTGATTCCGTGTTGCTGAAATGCGGCTAAGATTTGGCTGCGATGATTTGTTGTGAATACACCGTTTGTTACCAAAGTTTGATCAGCTGATAAGATGGCATTGAGCGCAGTTTTAAAAGTGTCATTACCTGTGAGAAGTTCAATATGAGCAAAAAATATTTTATCACTAATAGCAGCGCCCAAGTTTTGTCTGAGAGTCCACCAAGCTGTGCCCCAAACTCCACCCATGTAGTGAATTTCTTGGCCCGCTTGACCATAAGTGCGGTTATTGGCGGGGTTCACGGCTGTTCCATTAAACATTGTTTGTGCAGTAAGATTTTGATTTAATTCTGCATCGCGACCTGTAAGACCAGTTCTATTATTTAAGAAAAATTCACCGACAATACCTGAGTTAAAAACAATTTGTGAATGCACATCGGCTTGGCCTTCGTTAATGGCTCCAGCACATCCAGAGGCCGAAGGGCAACATGAAGCGCCAGAGCTAAAGCTACAACTAATAGCATAGTTACCCTGGGTAATTTGTCCGTTAGTACCATAGTCAACATTGGCATGGCCCATTTCATGGTCATACACAGATGCATCAAATGCAGATTCAAACGGCCCGACATAACTCATGCATGCAAAGTTTGCGATTTTTCCTGTCCAAAATGCATTAACACCGAGACCTTGATTTTTTGAAAAACTTCCATTTGCGTCGTAGCACATTGAATACACACCAACGTTTTTACCGGTGACATGCCAGCTATTGGGCAAAGTATTATTGGCGGTCATTTTTAAATTATCAATCCAGTAATATGCCATGAGCTGACCCAAGCGGTGATTCGAATCATTCACACTTGAGTAAATCCAATTGCCTTGAGCATCGGGGCGCGCACGGGCAAATGTAGATGTCGCAAATTGGCCGCTGCTATTTAGATAATCGGTGAGAACTCTAATATCAGCATTTTGCAAAAAATTATTTTGAGTTCCTGATACATTTACGTTTATCAGGTACTGATCAAAATTAATGGCACTCGATGGTGAAACCGTTGTGGTGTTTCCACTTGTTCCAAAACTATAGCCAATGGGATTAGGTAATCCAAATGAAGGACTCTTCATGAAAACTTTGGCGTTGTTGCCAGTAGTGGGTGAGGGTGCTGGCGATGATACGGGAGTTGTTCCTGGTGAAGCACCGGGTGAAGCACCGGGTGAAGCACCTGGGGTTGGAATCGGTGATGGCGATGTGCCTGGTTTTGAACCACCCGTTGAGGGATTATCTGTCTTGTTTGAAGAATCAACCAGATTGCGTGCGTAATTGGGATTACTCTGACATCCGAGAGTTAAAAAAATAGATAGCAATGTACTTACGATTAAAAAATTATGATTGATCCCCACACCCACCTTTCATAGCAAAATCGCAGCCAGACTGCGTTTCAGGGAATCAATAGGTTAGCAAATTAATGTTTCAAGTAAATGACTAATTTTTGATAGTGATAAAATTTTGCACAATTTTGAGGGGATTTAAAATTATTGAATTGAGTTTTCAACCCGGTCAAAGGTCGAGGTATCATTCACATCTGCACGATGGGCATTTATGAAATAACTTGCCGAACCATGAGCGGCCCCAAGCCATGGCTGATTCACGTTTATCTTCCAACAACTTTCAATGTGATTTGGCGATTGTCTAAATTGATAAATCACTTTTGAAGGTATTGAAAGTGTGGGTGTGCGCGCTTGCGGATCAAGGCTTTGTGCATGTTGAGTGGCAATGCGTTGTGCTTCTTCGGCAGTCACTTGATAACTTGTATTTACATTCGTCACATTTGAAATGTATGTGCTGTTAATCATAAATACATTGCCCTTACTGTCTTGATGAACGCGCACTTGAGCACCATCAATTGGAATGTCTTCATAGATTTGTTCAAAATTAGTAATGGTGCCAAGACTTGCAGTTTGTACTTGTGAGTTTTTAAGTTGTTCGGGGCTATCGATATTCATAATACTGCTAACTTGGTTGAGTAATCGACTCAGAGTTTCTGAGTCTGATTCACCTTCAAGTTTTTCAATATTAAATTTTCCAGAAAGACGAAAGGGTTTTCCTGCGGGGGAAATATCTAATTGAAATTTAGATTTGAATTTTTTCTCAAGTGCTGAGAGATCTTTAAATGGATTTATTTTTTTAACTTTCGATAAATCAGAAGGTTGTTGTCCAGAAGGGACTCGATTGTTTTGTACGGGAAGTGTTTTTAGTGTGTGATTTGTGACAACACCACTATAACCTTTGGGAGCGTTGGGGTCTTTTGGAGAATTTTCGTTTGAATAAAAAAGCACGCTGATTGCAGTGAATGAGACTGTAAAAATAACTGCAAAAATCCAAAACTTCCTTGTTTTGAGATGATTCAAAAAACATCCTTGTTTTTGAGGTCTGTTACCTCAGGTAAATATAACTTCTACTTTTCAACTCCAAATCAATTTGGAATTGAATCCTTTCACGCACTTGCTGGCTGATCTTGTGCACTAGGGCCCGATCCTCAGCTGCTGAAATAGGATAATCTAAAGTGATGGGTTCGAGAAACTTTATTTTCCATTTAGCAGGTAAAGGAATGATATTTAAGGGTAAAGGCAGGACAGTCCCAATTAAATATTTGGTAAATTTTAACTGGCTTAAATTAATGTGTGTCTCTTCGGCTCCAATGACAAGTGTTGGAATTATTGGCGATTTTGTCATGATTGCCATACGCACAAAGCCTCTTTTGAATTCTTGAAGGCGATATCTTTTACGGGTGGGTTTGAAGTTTCCGTATTCTCCTTCAGGGAATAAAATAATGAGATTATTTTTCTTTAACAGCTCAAGCCCATTGTTCATGGTGGCTTCGGTAATTCCCATTTTCTCAAGTGGAATGGTCGTAGATTTATGAATAAACCATAGGTGATGGGCTAAAATTCGAGCTATGCGACCAGTGTGATTTCGAATTTCATTTCCGAGCATAAAAGCATCAAATCCTGAGTAGCCAGAATGGTTAGGTATAATAAGCCCGCGGCCACGTTTAGGAATGTTTTCAAGGCCTTCAACTTCAAGGCGAAAATATTTTCGAATGATTTCTAAAATAAAACGTGGCATGACTTTGTAGAGCAGAGCATCGCGATCCATGGTTTTGAGATCAAATATTTTACTTTTTTTCTCGAAAAATGCTTTCACTCTTTTATCCTAATGGGTAAAACCCCATGTATCAAAACTTAAGGAGAAGCCCCATGTCATCGTATGTCTTAGCCATCGATCAAGGAACCACCGGAAGTACTGCGGTTATACTTGATTCCTCAGGTAAAGCGGTAGCGAAAGTTAATCAAGAGTACAAGCAAATATATCCGAAACCTGGGTGGGTTGAGCATGACCCTGAAGATATTTGGGACTCTGTTTTAGATGTTGTAAGAAAAGCCATTGAACAAGCGCATATTTCAGATGGCGACATTGCGGCTATCGGCATTACTAATCAGCGCGAGACAACATTGCTTTGGGATAAAAAAACATTTAATCCACTTCATAACGCCATTGTTTGGCAAGATCGCAGAACTGCTGATTTTTGTTTGAGCCTTAAGAAAAAGGGTTTTGAGAAAAAATTTCGCGCTAAAACAGGGTTGGTTTTGGACCCCTATTTTTCAGGAACCAAAATTCGTTGGTTACTAGATAATGTTTCAGGTGCCAGAAAATCTGCTCAAAATGGAAATGTGTCTTTTGGAACAATAGATACTTTTTTACTTTCGCGCCTTACAAATGGTGTTGTTCACGCCACTGATGTTTCAAATGCCTCCCGTACACTTTTAATGGATCTCAAAACATTAACTTGGGACAAAGATCTCTGCAAAATTTTAGGTGTGGAGATGAGCGTGCTTCCAGAAATCAAACCATCTATTGGTATTTTTGGTTACACAAAAGGAATCACCGGTCTTCGCGATGGAATTCCCATCAGTGGAATTGCGGGTGATCAACAATCAGCACTTTTTGGTCAAGCATGTTTTGAAGTGGGTGAAGCAAAATGTACTTTCGGTACTGGGAGTTTTTTACTTTTAAATACCGGGAATAAACCTGTGGCTTCAAAATCAGGGTGTCTCACGACCGTGGCTTGGCAATGGAAGGGTAAGGTTACCTATGCGCTTGAAGGCTCAGCTTTTATTTGTGGCGCTGCCGTTCAATGGTTACGCGATGGCCTTAAAATTATAAAATCAAGTGGTGAGATTGAAGCGCTCGCTCGTTTGGTTGAAGACACGGGCGGTGTTCAATTTGTGCCTGCATTGACAGGACTTGGAGCTCCTCACTGGGATCCTGAAGCAAGAGGTGTGATCACGGGCCTTACACGTGGATCTAATTCATCACATCTTGCCCGTGCAACTTTAGAGGGCATGGCCTTACAAAATGCAGATTTATTATTCGCCATGCAAAAAGATCTAAAGAAAAAATTAAAAAATATGAAGGTCGATGGCGGTGCTGTTGCCAATAATTTATTGATGCAACTTCAGGCTGATTATTTAGGCATTACTTGTGTTAGACCCCAGGTCATTGAAACTACAGCTCTGGGAGCAGCGTTCATGGCGGGTTTAGGTGTAGGTATTTGGAAGTCGTATGATGAGGTTAAAAAAGTATGGCAAAAAGACCGCGAATTTAAACCTGAGATAAGTAATAAAGTAAGGCAGATGCGTATAAAAAAATGGAACGAGGCCGTGACCAAGGCTTAACAAAGAAATATTGTTTCTATTTTTCCTTTACTAAAATTTGCATTTCGGGTTCGTGCACCTTGTATAAAATGTACGATAAAATTGAATCACGTGATGCACCAGCTGTGCTGATTGAAGATTTTTCTACACACGAAGTAATGCGGTTGATTCTATCTTTGAGCCAATGTGCTGAAGTGGGATCAAGAATAAAATAAAAAGCTTTAAGTGTGTTGCGAGGGGAATCATATTTTGAATCTATTTCATAATAGATAGCGGGCTCTGTTTTCTTTTTCCAAATTTTATGATCATAATTATAAGCTGAATATTCAATTAGAATTCTAGGAGTTTTTGTTTCAGCATCAACGACTTTTAAAACCGATTTAAATTTAATCGCGTCGTCTGATTTGGCTGAAAAATGCCAAAAATTTTGATCAACTACTTTTTGGTTACTGCTTGGTTCAATTGCTGATTTTGCAATTTCAAGTAGAGTTTTACCTTTAAGTTCTTCATTTATAATATCTTCGGTAAGTTTTAACCCTGTTATTTTTAACTCAGAGCCTTTTTGCTGATCTTCGATTCTATCAAGTGTAGAAGCTGTAAACCCGTTATTGTCGCACTCATGAATTACGGCCATGTCTGTTTTTAAAGTATCAAAAGCCCATTTTTTAATTTGTGTTGAGGTGGGTGTTTGTTTTGCTTCTGTTTTTTGGGTGCTCACTTTCTTTTCTACTGCCTGTAGAATTTCTGATGCCTTTGTGATCGTTGTTTGGGGATCAGTGTTCATGACAACTGGAGTTGTACCTTCAAGGCCACTAAATGACATTGTTTGATTTTGATCTTGCAGCAGTTTTAATACATCATCTTTTTTAGGACTCTGAGGAATTTGTGTGTTCTGTGGAAATTGTGAAATAATGCGAACACTTTTATCTCCGTGTTTAATTGTACCTTCGATGCTTACGCCCTTGTCTGTTTTTATAACTTTGAGATCATCTTTGGCCTGACTCCAGACATCTTCAGCGCGCAATTGCATGGGAATATCAGCAACTGACATTTCACGAACCAACGAAACTAATTTTTTAGCATTTAGCTTATTGAGCTGCTTTGAACGAAGATTAATTAAGTCTGCTACGGGATCATTTTTATAATTATTCTTAAGATCAGTAACAATCTGTGGGCAAGCAGCTCCGCCAAGACTCACGAGTATAGTATTTACGAGCCTTGTTTTTTCAGCCTCATGTAAACCAGGGTCATTAATCAATCGTGTTTCGATTTCACTGAGCACTTCACATTTACTGTGATTCGAAGCAGTATTTGCAGCCTTGATTTGCATCTGACGCTGAGTGAGAACTTCTTTTGGCTTTGTCGTTTGTTTAGCAGTTGTCCGTTTTTTATCAGCAGAAGCTTCTTCTACTTCAGTGTCTGTCGGAAATTCTTTCGCCGCGGCATCAGAGGTAACTGGAACGTTAATTGATGTGTCTATTGATGGAGCAGTTTGTGCGGGTAACTGGGGGGGCTCTGTGCCTGCTTGATCATTGAGTAATCCACCAGCACGAGTGATTCCATCAGGTGCTGATTTTTTGGGTTGTGGGCACGCTGTTAGCCAAATCAGGGCTGAAAAAATTAATGTGGTTTTAAAGTTAGAATTCATAAATCCCTCTCTCTTGCCATTACAATTAGCAAACGGTGTGCTCAGCCGAGGGCCAATTAACATGATTTGAAGCAATTATGCCTTTGAAATGAAGCCGTTTTTTGTCACTCAGAATCGAGCCAAGCTGCTAAACCACAAATTTCTATCTGTGGAAATTGGGTACATCGGCGGCAGTTTCCTGGAAAGTGATTCTGAAGGTTTTGAGTTGATGCTAGACCACGGGTCTAAAGACTTCTCTCTCCATCTTGGTATTGTTTTGTTTGCGACTAGA
>JAWXAT010000017.1 GCA_034439615.1 Oligoflexia bacterium
AATTGTTTGGCTGAATTTAAATAACTAACCACACCAAGGCTGGTAATTAACAAAAGTGCTGAGGCAATTATTGCCTCAGCCATGCCGAGGCCTTTTTGATTTAAATGTCTTAGACGTATGAAGTTATCCATTAAATAAAAGTTATGGGTATTGAAAATACTAGTCAACATGAAACTAGAGTTTGAGCATTTTCGTGAATAAATTGCGGACTTGGTTTACAAAAATACCCAATCTAATCTGAATTCTAGATTAAGTCTTTCCCTCTCCTACACCAGACCCCTTAAAAACAATAATTGTGTCGAACGCTTCACTTCAGTGCATGGCATATAAGTTGCTCAAGTATCATTCAAAACCGGTAATTTACCTCTCATAAGGAGTATAATTTCATGAAAAATTTATCGTTAATCATTGCTATCACCCTCATCTTTTCGATCATGCTAGTGACAAATTCGTCTCACGCTTATTTTGCGACAAATGCCCTTCAAGACTCAGTTAACACTTACCCAGATGGTTCAGGTGGTTTTGTCTATCGTTATACCGAAGCTGATGGCGGAATCACATGGGCGTGGGATGCCAACGCTGACGGACGCTTCGAAAAATGGAAAAGCATTTATAATATTCCCAATCAAAAAGGTTACGGCGTATTTTATTGGGATTGGAATCAACGTGGAACACCTCAAGGTTATGCTTGGGCCTATGATAATGAAGATAATTATTTTGAAAAAGCTTGGGACGGAGACGGTGATGGTTTTTTTGAAAGTTTCTGCACCTACTCTCGTGATGTGGGCTGTGTGAGTTGGGTATCAGCCAGTACATGTAATCTTGTTGAGCGTAAACAACTTCATACCAAAGCTTACCATGAGCAAATTGCTGCACTCTCATCTGGCAACACGCTTCGCATAAAACGTGCGCAAGCTGAATACACACGTGCAACTGTCGTTCTAAATGCCTGTAAGTATCGAATGGGCGGATAAGTTTCTTGAGTGGCCTTTTGCCACTTTAGTGATAGTGTTGATCGATGTCGAATCAATCAAAATCTAACGCCGTTTTAGTTACAATTCACACGCCAAATTTGAGTGTGGAGGATCTAGAAAGTTCTCTTCAAGAACTCACGCGCCTTGTAACCACACTTGGTTACATGGTCGTGGGGCAAGTAAGACAAAAAAGAAGTTCAGATAAATATGCGACAGTTCTCGGAGAGGGAAAGCTTGCTGAATTAGCCCTTTGGACAAGTGGTTCCGGAAAAGTATCTACATCTTTTAAAAGAAAGAAAAATAAAGCCGCACTAAAACGTGACGCCGAAGCGGCAGAGGCTGATGAATCTGAGTTGGTCGATTCTGAAGACGACTCAGATAGCGAGCCTGAATTTACTGGTGAACAAGCTCAAATTGTCATTGTTGATTGTGACCTTTCTCCTTCTCAACTGAGAAATCTTGAAAGTGCTGTCGGGGTCACCGTACTTGATCGTACAGGTGTGATTATTGAAATCTTTGGACGACACGCCCGCACTCGTGCAGCAAGACTTCAAGTTGAGATCGCAAAACTTAATTACATGGCTCCTCGTTTACGCGAAACGGGAGGTAGCAGTGAACGACAAGGCGGGGGCATCGGCGGTAAAGGCTCAGGTGAAACAAGTCTTGAACTTGATAAACGTAGAATTCGTGATCGAATTAAAGAACTAAAAACTGAATTGGCATCTATAGGTAATGAACATCAACAGCGTCGTGCAAGACGTGAAAAAGAATTAACAGTGGCGCTGGTCGGTT
Source organism: Oligoflexia bacterium (assembly GCA_034439615.1). NCBI lineage: Bacteria > Pseudomonadati > Bdellovibrionota > Oligoflexia > Oligoflexia bacterium. The sequence continues at coordinate 1,767 of JAWXAT010000017.1, forward strand.
ACACCAATGCTGGTAAATCATCATTGATGCGTGCCATGACCGGAAGTGAAGTTCTCGTTGCTGATAAACTTTTTGCAACACTTGATACAACCATTCGCCCACTGTACCCCGAAACACAGCCAAAGGTTTTGATGTCTGATACCGTAGGCTTTATTAAAAAATTACCCCATGACCTTGTGGCATCTTTTAAATCAACTCTTGATGAAGCGGTAAGTGCTTCACTTTTACTTTTTGTAGTTGATTCAGCGGATCCGTCTTTTCGATCTCAACTCGAAGTTACTCAAAAAGTTTTAGCTGAAGTTGGAGCTACTGATGTTCCTAGTAGATTAATATTGAATAAAAAAGATCTTCTTACGATAGAAGATTTAACCACACTTAAAATGGAATATCCTGATGCGGTTTTTATTTCTACAAAAAGTAAAGAAGATCTCAAGGCTTTACGTGAACTCATTATGTCTTACTTTGAAAGTAATATGATTGATGAAGATTTATTTGTTCCATTCGCAGCTCAAGGAGTGATTGGAGAAGTAAGGTCTCGGATGCGTGTATTATCTGAAGAATATAATTCTGATGGAGTAATATTGCGTGTGCGGTCTACGTCTGAAAATCTAACTTTTGTAAAAAAGAAGCTTAAATAAAGAATTTTATAATTTAGATAATAATAATCCGCAATCTACACAGTGGCGATCGCCATTTTTTCTACGCGCTAAGTGTTTGTCGTTATCACACCTTTGTTGTTGGGGCATGTTCAGTTTTTCACCGCAAGTGGGGCAAAATGAAACTTGTGATTGAGCGCGACCATGATTCATATTCGGGCAACGTGCAGATTGATTCATTAAAATCTTTCTCGGTGTGTGATGAATCCGTGAGTAGGATCATAAGGCGAAACAGTTACGGTAACTTTATCTCCGGGCACAATTCTAATTTTGAAGCGCTTCATTTTGCCGCTGAGTTTGGCAAGAATCGTGATTCCGCCATCAAGCAAGACGGAGTAATTACCCCCACCTTTTGTTGTGGTTATTGTTCCTGCCAACGCAATATTATCATCCTTAGCCAAATGTAATTCCTCACAGTGAAAAGTATTTCCAATACTGTAACAGTTTAGCCGACTTAGCGATACTGGAAATCGCTGAAAGCCGTCTTGTCGTATGTGTTGACGTTGACGGCTATTACAGCGGCCTAAAGCATGTTACTTCACGCGTTTATAAGTCATTTCCATCATTTTAAATTCTTTGTTATCGGTCATGCCGGGGCCATGCATAGTGTAGGTCATATTATTTTTATCGATAACTTTCCACTCGCCACGGTAGGTAGATTTTCTCTCTTTTTTCATCGGGCATGAAAATTCGCCACTATCAGTAAGCGTTTTTGTTGCGGCATCAAAATCACCCGTGCCATGCATAACTCCTGTGCCCATATTATCAAGCCAGATGGTTTCATATTTGTTTTTAATATTATCGTACCCAACAAGACCCATACCTTCAAAGGGCATGCCCATCGCTAAACCTTTCGTGTCATGCTGCAAAAAGCGTCCGCCAAGAATCATTTTCATGCTGCTTGTGCCTTTTGATTCTTGAGGCTTTCCATCAGCAGATTCCCACCATTTTGATGTGTACTTCCAGTTTCCTGCCATATCAGCTAGAATTTTATGTGGAGCTCCTGGAGTTGCGTATGCAGTCCATGCTTTCATCATTTCTTGATGCTTTGGATCATTAGGAATCTTTGCTGTATCAGCAGCAACTGCAGTGACGCTCATTGCGACAGTCATGATTAATAAAAATAGATTTTTTTTCATAGAAGTTCTCCTTTGGATGAATGTTCTTGATAAAAAAAACTATCAGCTGACTTGTCATAGAGCAAGTAGTCAGTCTACAAATAATAAGTATGCTTACGGATTTTACAAAACAAGTAATCAAAATGATCAAAAAAATACCCAAAGGCAAGGTGGCTACCTACGGGCAAATTGCTAAACTTTCTGGTAAACCACATGGTGCTCGTGGAGTTTCTTGGATTCTTCACTCATGTTCTAAAAGTCATAATCTACCTTGGCACCGTGTTATTAATTCTAAGGGGAAAATATCATTTCATTGGTCAACGCCTGATTTTCTTCGTCAAAAAAGAATTTTGTATAAAGAAGGCATTAAGTTTTTAACCGAAGATCAAATAGACTTAGTTAAATATCAATGGCGTACTTCCAAATAAATTAGAGTTCAAGTTGGGGGTTCCATTTCCCTGAATCTTTTGGGGCTTCCCCATGAAGTGGATAACGGCTTTGTGCTTTGGCTACTGCGCCGGGATTATTTGGGGTAAAAAATTCGATGCCACCATGCATAATAGAATCAAATGAATTCACCTTAATCTCTGAATTAAATAAACCCAGATCTGCTTTGATTCCAGCTTTTCTCCAAAATACAGAATTTGTGCGAATGAGATTCACGTATTTATTTTGAACATCAATCTGTATGACGGCCACTTGCGCGGTTTTAGAAAGGGCTACTTTACTTATTGAACCAACTTTGATTCCTCGAAATGTGACGGAATCTCCTGGAGAGATTGATTCTGCATTACTTGTCTCAATAAAATAAACAGATGTGTTTTCTAACGAATCATTAGATTCAGGACTCAATTGCCCTTTAAATTCTAATTTGGTTTTTCCCTCAGGGTTCCCTGGTTCTACGGCAATGTAAGTGCCGTCAAAAATTGTTTCGAGGCCACTAATGCCAGCGGCACTGACTTTAGGCATGACCATCCAAAATTTTGAACCGGCAACAGCAAAATTCTCAGCATCGCTTGTCAGCTTGATATAAACAATTGCGTCTTTTGTATCTTTTGTGAGTGAAATCTTTTTGACCGTACCAATGGGAACACCTCGATAACGAACTCGAGTTTTTTCAGCTTGAATACCAGAGGCATCGTCAAAAAATATTTTAATAGTCGGGCCGCCCTGATTAAAATGATCAAATACGAGCCAGCCTGAAATCAGTATGGCAAAAATTGGAAATAACCAAACATGCCAATTTGATCGTATATTTTTTATTTTTTGTTCAACTTGTTTTTTCATTTTCTTTATCCCACAATAGTTTAGGGTCAAAATTATCAGATGCAAGCATGGTAAATATAACTACAAAAGCAAATAAGACGGAGCCAACCTCAGGTGTTACTGATGTCCAATGACCCAATTTCATGACTGCGACAAGTACAGCCAATAAATAAATATCTAACATTGACCATCTGCCTATTGCCTCAATGATGTGGTAAAGGCGTGTTTTAAACTTGGGATTGCCCACACTATTTGCGGTTAGCGATAAATAAAATAAAATAATGAGTTTTAAAAAAGGTATTAACATACTTGCTAAAAAAACTATGAGAGCAATGGGCCAAGAACCATCTTCTGCTAGAGATAAAATTCCACTCCAAATTGTTGAGCTATTTTTATTGCCGTAAAGTTCAACAGTCATAAACGGGAAAAAATTTGCAGGAATATAAAATATCAGTGCAGTCATAGAAAACGCTAATGTCAATTTTGCAGATTTTCTTGCAAGTCGATGATTGTTGTATCCACAGCGGTCGCACTCAATACTTTTTTCTAATTCGTCAGACAAAAGAAGTGGATTTGAGCACTGATAGCATATGAAGTGTCGGGGTTGATTTTTTAAAGTGCTCATTATTTTTCCTGTATCATATATTTCACACCAAAAAGGATTCCATATTGATGGGCATCTTCATTTGGTTTAGTTGACAATGAATAACAATAACGTCCGTCTAAAATTGTTGCGATTTTTTCGTTTGTCCATACTTCCCACTGGATGGAATATTCAATCCCTGATTCGACCATCTCACGAGCAGATGTGATTTCACCCGTAGCAATATCATTATAAATAGTCTGTGGTTCGCCATTTGAAAACATAGAATTAAAGAAAAACCCCATTGAGAAAATGTCTGATAACCAATGCCTATATCCAATCGGTACTGATATTTTATGGACCTTTTCTACCATGAATGCATTCCCAGAAGATCTTTGGTAAGTTTTATGCGTGTAAAATAATCCAATTTCGATGCCGCCTCTATCGTAAAGGTCTCCTTCAGCGAGAAATCCTATGCCCGCAAGCGGGGGCGAATATGCCGGGTTTTTTGAACGTAAGGAATGAGTTTGATGAAAAAATGGCCCAATAGTACCAAGGACTGTACCCTCATGGGCTTGGTGAGCATTGCTGGTGATGCCAACAATGAGAATTGATAAAATTATCCAAAAGCTACCCATATTCACTGACTTAAGATACAAATACGAGTCACAAAAGACTACAAGATTCTTAAGAAGGCGGAGAGCGAATAGATAAATGTTATACTCGGTTTATACATACTTAATATTAGTACTGGCCCAAGTGCTTTTTTGCTCAGGTGTTTATGCGGCTGCCGTTGTCGAAGTCGAAAAAAAACCTAAGACTCTTATTGAGCGTAATATTGAAATTTCAAAAAAAATCGATGAATTTGCAACCGATATTGATGTTGGGTTGTCTGGTCAAAATAATAGAGATGTAAGTTTTAGAAATCTTACTCAAGTCACTTTACGCAGTGAGGCCAATTGGGCTGAAAACGGAGCATTTACATATAAGCCTTTTCTTGACCTGAGATTGCATTTACCTAATTTTGAGAAAAAATGGCAGCTTAAATTTTCAACATCAGATGAAGAACAAGTGCGTGGTGTAAATAAAAACCGTGTGAGGACAGCACCCTCTAGACAAAATTATGGTGGTGGTGTGGGGCTTGCGCAACAGTTGGGTCAAGTCATTGCTGAGTTTGAACCTCGGGTTGAATTTCTTGATGGTGTTCGTCATTCATACATTTTAAGACTTAAAACAAAAACTGAAAATTCATTTTTTACAATTCGCCCAGAAGCAGAACTTTTTGTGCGATCTTACGCGGGTGCAGGCGAGTTCTTTTCGATCAACACAGATATTCCTTTGTATAAAACCGCAGTTTTAACAATCATTAATGAAGAACAATATGTAGATCGAGAAAATGTTTTTTCTACAAACAATGGTATCAGAATTGGTTATGATTATAATGATTCTATGTCACAGGGTTATTCACTCATATTTGAATCATCTAGTCGTCCGAATTATCATTTAGACCGCTATGTTGTAGCCACTGGTTTTAGCCACAAGATTTTTCAAAATATTTTGCATTACACAATTGTGCCTTACTTGGCTTTTCCAAGAACATTAGATTTTAAGGGCTCACCAGGATTAAATTTAGAGTTAAAATTAATATTTTAAAACAATAAGGTGTATTTTTACTTATTGCCTTAAACCTTTTCCCTTAAATTTTATTTGTTCAACTGAATCTTCATTGGGTGTAATGCGATTCTCGATTTTTATATCTACAAGTAGATTGTCAATTAAGAGCATGTCTTCAGTAGGTTTATAGGTCAGCGTAAATTCACTTTTGGTAGTTAAAATATAAATGGCTGCCTGATCAACTTTTGGCGGAATCTTAACGGTAATTTTTTTACCTGCTAAAAGCTCTGATCTTTTTAATTCTGGCTCAATTTCATACTCTTTATCAGATACTTGTAAAGTGATGCTAATTTTGTCTGAATTGTTTTTAAGTGGTTTTAAAATAATTTTTTCTAAGCGAATGTCAACGTAAGGAGTCACTTGGATTTCAGAGTTTGATAACTTTAAAATCGAATTAAGTGTAAGGGCCATGTTTCTTTTGGCTACAGTGTTATTAAGAACACGAAAAACAGGAGTTTTTGACTTGTCATCCACAACCAAAAATGTTTCTCGGTCTTTATAAAAAAGTGGCTTTGGAATCGCTTGAACTGGCTGTGCGAAAAAAATTGATGCGATTATGAGAAATGCTTGAGCGGATTTCATTTAACCTTATTTCAAGTAAACGGAGGGTTTGAATTTCCAGATTTTGTGTTTAATCCAATCGGGGGTTAAAAAGGTTATGATGTGTGCAAATTTTCGAACTCGAATATAGCTTTTCATATCCCAGGGGTAATGTGAGAGCAGAATAACTTGATCTAAATGATTGAAAAAATAATCTAAAACAACACCTAAAATAACGATGTCATCAAGCATTCCAAAAAAGGGAATCCAATCAGGAATTAAATCAATAGGCGAAATGATGAGTGCAATTAAAACCAGTAATATTTTTTTATCAGCATCGGGAATACGCACATCATTGGAGACGTCTTTAATAAATGCGATGAGTTGTTTTATATATTTCATCTCATAAATTTAGAGTTTTAACCTCCAGCAGTCAATTATTAACCTGTGGTGAGCATTCCACTGGCAATACCAGTAACTGTTTCTCTCAAGAGGCTTGGGTCTTTATCTTTTAACGCTATGATCTGAAGTAGATTCATGGGGTGTATCATGGTTGAGCGGAGTCTAATACTTGTGCCTAACCATGGTCTATACCACAGGAGATTTTGTTCTCCACTTAATGCGCGAACAAATCTCATCGCCTTTTCATGTTCTTTAGAAATCTCAATAATACTTGAGTCGATTAGTTTTTTATCCAAGCTTGAATTCATCAAATAAGAAAATGCGACTGATAAATCCACTTTTGACAAAGTAAATGCCATTAACTTTACAAACGTTTTAAAAAGCGGATGTGACTTAAATGTTTCTTTCAAGAGTACTTGCTCTTCTTTATTTAGATTCTCCCACGCTGAGCCAACACCCCACCATACTGGTAAAAGAATTCTTGTTTGTGTCCAGCACAATACCCAAGGGATAGCCCTTAAACCTTTTACTGAAAGCTGACCAGCGCGTTTTGTTGGACGTGAACCGATTTTTAATTGATCAAGATAAGAGTAGGGGGTCGCTTTTTCGACAATCTGTAGAAAATTTGGATCATGAATAAGTTTACGATAATGCTCAGCCACTTGATTTGAAAAAGAAATCAGACTCTGGGTTGTTAGAGTCGAGGGATGCTTTGCTTCTTTGTATCCGCAGTTGACTATTTTTTGAACGATGCTATTTAAAATTTCTGAAGATGCAAAAGTTCGATAGATCATTTCTCCTTGTATGGTCGCTTTAAAATTTGATCGTGCTGAATCTGGCCACCAAGCGACTTGATCTTCAACTGAACCCCCGCCACGATCAACGCTGCCTCCAGAACCGTGAAAAAAAACAGGCATGAGTCCGAAACCTTGTACGGTCTTTTCAAGTTCGTGAAGTGCGTGGCCAATCATTGTGCGACTTGAAAGTGCGCCATTTTCTTTTGCTGAATCAGAGTATCCAAGCATAATTTCAAAAGTAGAGTTCCAAAATTTCGTACAAGCTAAATGCAATTCTTTATTTTTAAGTGTCTGTGACGTAATTTCTATGGCCAGATTTAATGCCTTTTTGTTTTCAAAAAGTGGAATCACCGGAATTACAGGTTTGCCTAATGTTTTTTTAACTATGCTTAAGCCAGCTAGAATGTCTTTTGGTGATTCAGTCATACTAACGACGAATCCTTTTACATACCATCTGGGGTTTGCCCCGCGTGAGAGTTTGTTAACTTGAGTAAACATTTTAAATATTTCACCCGTTGATTTTTCTGCTGCAATTTGAACCAAATCACTACTTTCGCGAAGTTCTAAGGGCACAACAAGAGCGGGAAATAGATCTAAGAGACGACTGAGCTCTTTTAGCCCGGGAGAGTCAGACCTAACGAGGGTTGAGTATTGTTTTTTAGCTTTTGTGAGAAGTGCGTAAAGTGTGGTGATTTTTTTTCCATCACCTGGATTTAAATTCTTTAATTGCCTGAGGTGATTAGAAAGTGCGGTTAAACTTTTTAATTTCGCATGAATAATACTGAGATCATTTTGTGTTCTATCAACGTACGACAACGCTGTTTCAATGAGTCTTTCCCTTGAGAGGCTAAAACTTTCTGTCATCACTTTTGCAGTTACGCCGGGATGCCCATCTTTATCACCACCAACCCAGGTACTTAAATAGACGGGTTGGTTATTACTCGCATAACGGCTAAGTACGTTAATAATATCTTCGCGTAAAACTGAATAAATATAGGCCGCTTCATCGGCGACTTCTGGTTTTTTATCACGAGCCATGGGTACTTTAATCGCAAGTAAGATGAGATGTTCGAGTTGAGCTAACGCCTCAGAATTACCATCAAGTATATTAATGAGTGCATTTGTGATTTGAGAAAAAATAAGTATACACTCAGGGCTTCTGGATTCAGTGGGATGCGCTGTTAATACAAAGGTGATATTCGATACACACTGAGCTGGGTTTTTCTCGGGGCTTTTTCTCAATCTAAAAGTTCTGTAAGCATTCTCACAAGCGTTGATAAGTTCAAGTGAAACCGCAAAACTATGGGCTACCCAAAATCTTTTCTTTGGCGTGAGCTTTCGAAGACTCGTAAGAATTTTTTCGTGCAATTTTAATTTTTCTGAAATTCCAGCTTCTCGTACATTTTTAAACTCAAGTCGTATGTGTTCAATGTAAGTTAGAGTGTCTTTTCCATATTCTGATTCGATTGCTTTGCCGAGAAAATTGAGTGAATCACGAACGAGTGTTCGAAATTCTGCGGGAAGTTTTGTTTCCATGAGATGTTTTTACCAATCTGTGGGTTTATAATCTTTTAAAAATTTTCCACACCAATGTTCTCCGGTTAAAATACCATCAAAAAATGGATCACACACACGTGCTGCGCCGTCTACGATGTCAAGGGGCGGTTGAAAATCATGAACCTCTTGTTTAAGTGCTGAAAGAGTTGCCGGATCTTCATCTGTTACCCAGCCTGTATCAACTGCGTTCATAAAAATTCCAAAATTAACTAAATCACCAGCAGAAGTGTGTGTAAGCATATTCAATGCTGCTTTAGCCATATTTGTGTGAGGGTGGCGATCAATTTTTTTAAAGCGATGAAATTTTCCTTCCATCGCCGTAACATTCACGATGTGTTTTTTGCCTGTCGAATCACGCTTCATTAATGGGACAAGTTTGCTACACAAAACAAACGGTGCGATGGAATTTACTAACTGTACTTCAAGTAATTCAGGAGTTGGTACATCTGCGAGTTTGTAACGCCAGCTATTTGTGCTGCGTAAATCTACCTGTTGAAGATCGGCGTCGAGTTTACCTTGAGGAAAAACTTCTTCCACCGCTAATGAAGCATCATAGGTGTAAGGAATTTGCGAAAGCTGTGCAGAGGCGCGAAGTCCAATTCCTGGGCCTTGGCCATGCCATGCTACTAGCGGAGCTGAGTCGTTTGTTTGTGGTGCTGTTTTGCAAAAAACATCTAACTGAGCTTTGCATGTTTCGTGAGGCTTTAATAATTGTTGAACTTCCTCAGACAATTGACTGTAGGGGGTTGTTTCTCCTGCCATGAGATGAGCGTAAAATCCAGGAGGGCGCCTTACTGTTTGTGCGGCATTATTAATTAAAATATCAAGTCGATCAGTGTTTTGTTCAATATAGCGAGTGAAAATTTCAACACTTGGTGTGTGACGTAAATCTAAACCATGAATTTGAAGTCGATCTTTCCATATAATAAAATCTGATTCTTTTGAAAACCGAGTCGCCGCATCTACTGGGAATCGAGTTGTTACAATCACCCGTGCACCTGCACGTAACATCATCAGCGCAGAGTGATATCCGATTTTTAGTCGTGCACCTGTGATAAGAGCCACTTGGCCCTCGAGGGACGCTGATTGAAATCTTTTTTTGTAATTAAGCTCAGCGCACTCCATGCACATTTGGTCATAAAAAAAATGAAGTTTTGTAAACTCAGCTTTGCACACATAACAATTGCGCGCCGTTTTTAATGCATGTTCTTCGGTTGATTCAGCTGTGATTTGTAGTGGTGCTTTGAAGATAGCATCTTGGCGCGCTTTACGAATTCCTGTTGTAGCACGCGCATTGCGATTCTCACTCATCACAATTTTATGGCGATATTTATCCACAGACTTTTGACGACGACGGCTATCATCTCGATTGGGTCTTGATAACCGGCCCGCGGCTTTAAAGAGTGCAAGCCGAGTGTCGGGTGGTAATTGGGCTAAGAGGGCGCCATTTTCCACAAGGTTTTCAAGTAGCCCTACTGTGCGTTTTATTTCTTCAATTGAAGGTGTATCGTCATTCATGGGTAGGAAATTATTCTTTATGGCATATAGTGTCAACACGCTAAGTGGTGCGTTTTAACTCCTTACATTTCTAATTTTAGGGAATTAGTGTCAATCTGACATCAGAAAACTCATCAAACTCGCATATAAATGATCTTAAGACATTTTGAGTTGGTCTAAACCTTGCGATGAAGCGCTATTACACGGGTCATGGAGGGCCAAATACAAAGGGGTCTATTATGTTTTCTAAAAATTTAGTGGCTGCGGTAATAATTCTAGGGGGCTCATCACATGCAATGGCTCAGCGGGGCGATCATGGTTCTTATGGAACATGCTATGACCAAAAAATTTCTGTTGTGCGAACCATTGACGGTGATGTGACCTCGTCAGTTCGTCAATTAGGTAGTGTAGGTGAGGAAGTTAAGAGAAGTGCTCGAACACTGCGCCAGATGGCTGATTCGATGCATGGGGGAAGTAGTATTAATGGAGGCGGAGTAGATCTCAACCGAGAGATCAACGAAGAAATTGATCGGTCTGTCTTACCACCCTCTCAAGAAGCTGGAAATGCAGTGGCGCGAGCAATGCAACAACTCAATGTAGGTAATATTGATGCCGCACGATCTGAATTACAAGAAGCAACACAGTTGTTGAGGCAAAATCAAAATGCACTAGCTCAATTGAAATCAAAAGTTTCTAGTCTTAATTCACAAGGGAATAATGGTGGTGGCAATTCATATCAATCTCGCGAATTAAGGCAACTCTCAGAGCAGCTAGCAAGAGTGGGGTCGCAAGCTGATTATACCCTTCAAGAAATTCTCGGTGGGTATGGGTATAATAACTCAAATGGTTCGCTGGGGCGTTTAAGACGAAGTTTTGAAGATTATGCATTAAATTGCGGTAGAGGTAGGTAAAGTTTGGGCCGCTTCGTAGGGGGAGCGGCCTTTTTTTAATTCACTCGTACTTATTAAATATGTTATTTTCACTTCACAATGAATCCACAGTTATTTAAAACAGCTGCAAGTTTTCGAAAATGGCTCAGCCATAATCACGATAAAACCAAGGATCATCAATGACATCTTCTGATGACCCCAAAGACAATTCAAAACCCAAACGCAGAATACGCTACAAAGGAACTCATCCGCGAAAATTTCATGAAAAATATAAAGAGCTTGCGCCAAATCAGTATGTTGAAGATATCGAAAAAATAAAATCACGCGGTGCCACACCCGCAGGTACACATCGGCCTATTTGCGTGAATGAAATTTTAGAAATTCTAAACCCACAGCCGGGCAATATTGTACTTGATGCTACTCTTGGCTACGGAGGGCATTCATCACTGATACTTCAAAAGATATTGCCCGGTGGTCGACTTATTGGCCTTGATCAAGATCCCATCGAATTGCCAAAAACAGAATTAAGATTACGCGCGCAAAATATTTCAGGAACAACTGAAACGATTCCTGAATCAGCACTCATTGTTGAAAGTGTTAATTTTGAAAATGCTTTTAGTGTACTGAGAACAAAGGGGGTGCCATTAGTAGATTTAATTTTGGTAGATCTCGGTGTTTCATCAATGCAAATAGATGATCCTTCAAGGGGCTTTTCTTTTAAAATCGATGCCCCACTTGATCTTCGCATGAATCCACTTAAGGGGCAGCCTGCAGCGGCCTTACTTTCACGGTTAAAAGAAAAAGATCTTATAAAAATATTAATCGAAAATGCAGATGAACCTCACGCTGAACAGATTGCAAAGGCATTATTAAAAAACCGCCCCACAACTACAATTAAAATGGCTGATACAATACGTGAGGTTATTAAAACATTTACTCCACGAGTTCAAAAAGAAGAAGGTGATGCTCCAATCAGGCGCGCCTTTCAGGCATTAAGAATAGCTGTGAACGATGAATTTTCTGCCCTTGATCAGTTTCTCGATGACATTCCTCGAATGCTCAAAAGAGGCGGGCGTGTTGCTATTTTGTCATTTCATTCAGGAGAAGACCGTAGAGTGAAAAAATCCTTCCAGGCCAGAGAACGATTAGGTGTGTACAGCAAGGTAGCACCTACCCCCATTCGTCCCAGTTTTGAGGAGCAACACAGTAATCCTCGCTCAAAATCGGCAAAGTTACGTTGGGCAATAAAATAAGAATTTTTTAAGTAGATATAATCTATTGGGGGGGTAATCTTTGCCAAACCCTAAGGAGGTATCTATGAAAATTAATATCGGTATCGAAGAAAAAGATAGAAAAGAAATCGTACATGGTCTTTCAAGACTCTTAGCTGACACATACACATTGTATCTTAAAACTCATAACTTCCACTGGAATGTTAAGGGTCCGATGTTTCAAACTTTGCATCTTATGTTTGAACAACAATACAATGAACTGGCAATAGCTGTTGATTTAATCGCTGAACGAATTCGGGCCCTTGGATTTCCGTCACCTGGCACTTATTCCGAGTTTATTGAACTCTCATCTATAAAAGAAGGCCGCGGTGTTCCGTCTGCTGAAGAGATGATTCAATCGTTAGTAGAAGGCCAAGAAGCTGTAGTGCGTACGGCAAGGACGATTTTCCCCGTAGTTGATAATTGTCATGACGAACCAACTGCTGATTTATTAACTCAACGTATGCAGATTCATGAAAAAACAGCATGGATGTTGAGGAGTCTTTTAGAAAAATAATTTGTGATGCTCTAGCGAGCGTTCAAAATAGATTGAATAATTTGATCTAGTTTAGATAAAAACTGTGACTTATCTTTTTTTTCCATCGGGGCGGGGCCACCTCTGGCTTCGCCCATTTCTCTTAATCGCGCCATGAGTTCACGTGTCGCGAGCGCATCACCAATGCTATCGGGTGTGAATTCAACACCTTTTGGGCCTACAACACGTGCTTGTTTTTTTATACAGCGATCAGCTAGGGGAATATCCGCTGTGATGCAGATATCTTTTACTTGAATGTGCTCAGCGATCCAATCATCAGCAGCGTCAAATTCTCCAGAAACCACTATGAGTTCTATAAGTGGATTAAGTGGAATTTTCATGGCTTTATTGGCAACAAGGATTACTTTGAATTTATACCGAGCTGCTACTTTATAAACTTCATCTTTTACTGCACAACCATCGGCATCTATGTAAATGTCAGGCAAGTATATCTCCGGGCGAATTAATCTTTGGAACGACTCACACCTGAATTACCACCCCATTTTGAGCGGTGTCTTTTCTTTTGCCATCCACCTTCGGTTCGACCGCCGCTTCGGCCACGTGAAAATTCACGGGCATGCTCGCGCAGTGCTGGTGGTTCGATTGGTGATTTCTTGGGATCTTCAAATATTTCAGGGAAGGTTAACATCAGAAATTTACCAACGATTGCTTCTTTACTTAAATCAGTAATCGCAGTTTTCCAGGTGTCATCTAAAAGTTCAATAGCACGAGAATAATTTGCCTGACCTTGAAAACGATTAAGAATTTCTGTAACTTTCTTTGTACCAACGTCTTTACGTGTGGGAAGTATTCCCTCTTTCATCTTACTTTTTGTCATTTGCTCAATTCGTGGAATCAAACCACGGTGGCTTGGTGTAACAAGGCTCATTGCAAAACCTTTTTTACCACTACGAGCTGTTCGACCAATACGATGAACATAACTATCAAGTTCACGGGGTATAGAATAGTTAACAACGTGAGTAATGTCTTTTACATCAAGGCCGCGTGAAGCAACGTCTGTACAAATAAGAATACTTGTTTTGCGATTTCTAAATGCATGCATGGTGCGCTCTCGGGCATTTTGATCTTTATCACCATGAAGACTATCAACCTTGTAACCACGTTCTGTTAGATACTGAGTTAATTCAGTAACAAGAATTTTTGTTTGGCAAAATACGAGGCCGTAAAATGCATCCGCAAAATCAATAATTTTGCACAAAATTTCACGTTTATTTGAATCTCGAGTGACATAATAAATTTGTTCAACCGTACTTGAAAGCATCTCGGTGCGATTCACTTGAACTTGTTGTGGCTTTTTTAGATATGAATCTGCAACGCGACGTACGTCACGTTCCATGGTGGCAGAGAAAAGCCAAATATTACTTGTCGCACGAGGTGTTTTTTTAAGTATTGCTTCTAGATCATCTTTGAAGCCCATTGAAATCATTTCATCTGCTTCATCTAAGATCACCGTATGAACGCTGTCTAAATTTACAGTTCCACGTGAAATGTGATCAATGAGTCTGCCGGGTGTTCCTACAACAATTGAAGCGCCATCTTTAAGACCGCGAAGTTGTTCGCCGTAACTAGCGCCACCATAAATGGCTACGGCACGAACGCCTTTAAATTTACCAAGTAAATTTATTTGTCCGGTGACTTGGAGTGCAAGTTCACGTGTTGGGCAAAGTATGAGCCCCTGTAACTTGCGAATTGCTGGATCAGTTTTTTCTAAAAGTGGAATTCCAAATGCGGCGGTTTTTCCTGTGCCTGTTGCTGCAAGTCCAATGAAGTCAGTTGCGTCGCCTAATAAAATCGGTAATGCCTGCGCTTGAATAGGACTTGGTGTTTCGTAACCCATTTCGGTGATTGCACGCATAATGGGAGGGCTTAGGACTAATTCATTAAATGATTTCAAAAACAATCTCTTTTCTTTGAGAAATTTGGTGCGTGTAAAGCTGATCTCTACACGCGCGATTTAAAAATACTTGTATCATATTTTTTTATGAATGGGAAATTATTCAAGCTCTGCCCATCGTGCATAAAGTCGATCAATTTCTTTTTGCACGACTGACATTTCTTTAGACAGTTCTTGCAAACGAGAAGCGTTAGATGCCAGTTCTGGTTTGATACTTTCGGCAGTAAGTTCAGCTAAGCGGCTCTCAGTCTTTTTAATATTTGCTTCCATTGAATCATATTCGCGCTGTTCATTAAAACCGAGTTTGCGTTTTTTCTTTGGTTGTGAGGCCGTGTAATTTTGATCTGATTGACTATTTTTTGACACCCCATTTTTGAGTAAATCTTTTAATAGTTTTTCTTGTTCGCCATGCCAAATTTCCCATTGCTCTAAACCAATAAGTGGCATGATCATTTTCACACCATTTTCATCAACTCCAAAGGCTAATAATTTATTTGCCACCTGATCTAGAAAGTAGCGATCATGAGTTACAAGTATGACTGCACCATTAAATTCTTGAAGTACTTCTTCAAGAACATCAAGGGTGGCCATATCAAGATCGTTTGTTGGTTCATCAAGTACCAAGACATTTGCTTTTTTAAGCATCAGTTTAGCAATGAGAAGTCTACTTTGCTCACCACCGGAGAGTTTCCCCACGGCAAGACCCATTTGTTCATAGCTAAAAAGAAAACGACTGAGATAACTTTTAATATGAACTTTTCCGCCCGCGTACTCAACGAAATCACCTTTTGGTAAAATAGTGTTTTGTACACTTATATTTAAATCGAGTGTTTCTCTGTTTTGCTCAAAGTAGGCGACCTCAAGGCGTTCAGCGTGAAAAACTATTCCAGTGTCTGGCTTTTCTTGACCCATTAAAATTCGAATCAATGTTGATTTGCCACAACCGTTGGCACCGATAAGGCCAATGCGGCTTTTTGGTGTTAATAGTAAATCTAATTTTGGGACCACCAACTTATCGCCATATGATTTTAATATGCCAGTAGCTTCGATAAGTTTTTTCGGATTTTTTTCAAGATTTTGAAAATCAATACGGACAGTTGCGTTTTTATTTCTTTCAGTTAGTTCTTCAACTTGATTTTTTAAATCGCCAGCTTGTTGTATGCGTGCTTGTTGTTTTGTTTGTCTAGCCTTAGCGCCTCGCCTTAACCATTCGGTTTCACGCCTTAATGTATTTTTAAGTTTTGTTTCGTGAAGTTCTTGAGCTGACATTAAATCTTGTTTGGCATCTAGGTAAGTGGCGTAATCACCTTTAATACTTAATAAGCCACCAGCATTACGTCTATCGAGTTCAAGTATACGATTTGAAATGCGCTGTAAAAAAAGACGATCATGTGTGATTGTTAAAGTTGCAAATTGTGATTGCGCCAGTAAATTCTCTAGCCAAAGAATACTTTCGACATCCAAATGATTTGTAGGTTCATCTAGCAACAACAAGTCGGGCTGTTTAAGTAGTTCGCGAGCAAGGGCTACGCGTTTTTTCCATCCACCAGATAACTTTTCTACCAGTGTTTCTGGTTCTGCTTCTGAGCCACCTGAAAGTGCTAGTTTTGACATGATCTTTTGTGCTCTAGAAATTTCTTCCCAGTCATAGGGGTCAACGGCACCTTCCATCACAGCTGATTCAACAGTAGCATTTTCTGAAAATTTTGGTACTTGCTCAAGATAACCAACGCGAAGACCCCGTTGAACAGAAAGTGTTCCCTCATCAGGGGTTACGTTACCTGCAAGTATTTTGAGGAGTGTTGATTTGCCTGCCCCATTGGGGCCAATGAGTCCGATTCTTTCTCCACTTTCAATAGAGAAAGTAATTCCACTAAACAGAGGGCGAGCTGTGAATGACTTTGTGAGTTGGTGTGCATTGATCAAGATAGACATATCAGTTTAATCCGGCCTATCTTTTCTTTGAGATGTGCTGCATGCGACTTAGTTCGGCAGCTTTATTGTCGGTGTACCAACCATTGAGTGAGAGTTCTTTATAAGCTTGTTCAAAATTTGGTTTAGCTTCGTCATATCTTTTTAAAAGTTGCAGGCATTCTGCAATTTCTAAAAATACATGCCCGTTTGTTTTACCGGTAGCAGCTACTTCATTGAGTAATTCATTTTGAAATTTTAATGATTCATCAAGCCTATTGAGTGCGCGCAATGTACGCGCAATGCTCCATTTAATGGCTAATCCAGTGGTGGCTTGTTTTGTTGATTCAGGCCTTTCCAAAGCTTTATTGAAACTCTCAAGGGCTTCTTCATACTTTCGAAAGTCAAATGCATGCCACCCGTTCATGACATATAATTGTGAAAGCCAAAGTTTGCTCGATTGATCATCTGTGGTTTCAGCAATTTCAAGTGCTTTTTTAAGCCATTCATTTTGATATTTAGGTGGTTGGCTGATTGAAAGCATTACGGCTGATTCAATAAAAAAGAAAATCTCATTTTGTTCAGCAGCTAAATTGAGTGCTTTGGTAAAATGTGTCAGTGCTTGAGAGGGATTCATCGATAGCGCAAAAAACCTACCTTGTTCTATCAAAAATCTTACTTCAGCTCGTTTAGTTGTTTTGGTGTCAGACTTAGAAATAAGATCCCGTGCTTGTAAGAGGGTTGCGCCTACTTCTGAGAGTTTCCCCTGAAGACCTTGAACCCGTGCGAGTTGAATGAGAAGTTCTAACGAACGAAGATCCCAAACCTCTTGCTCAGTAGGAGGTAAAACTTCTCTGATTTTAAATTCAGTTGTTAAGATATCACCAAAATCCCAAAGTCCGTCAACGTCAGGAAATTGGCTTAGCAAATCACGTAAGCTTTCAACTCTCATGATTATCGTTTTGCAGTTTGGGTGTGCCCTTGAGCTCCAGCTTTTGCAAGCATGTGAGCAATTTCTTTCCAGCGACCACGCTCTTCAGGGGTTACTAGACTGAGAGCTTCACCTTCGGCTCCAGCACGTGCTGTGCGCCCAATGCGATGAACATAGTCTTCTGCACATTGTGGAAGGTCGTAGTTAATGACGTGAGCAATTTGTGGAATATCAATGCCGCGAGCTGCGAGATCTGTGGCGACAAGAATTCTAAATTTTCCACCACGAAAACCGCTGATCGCACTGTCTCTTTGATTTTGAGTTCTGCCGCCATGAATGCGATTCACTTGATGGCCATCTTCTGTAAGTTGTCGAGCCAAACGATCTGTGCGGTGTTTGGTTCTTGCGAAAATAAGAATTGAACCAGCTCGAGCGTTAAGCTCATTGTTTAGAACTTCATTCTTTTTAACGTTAGTAGTTTGAATCATGGCCTGTTGAATTTTCTTAACTGGTTGAGAAACAGGGCCAACACTTACGCGAACAGGGTCTTTTAAATATTTTGATGCTAATTTTTGAATGTCAGGTGGAAGAGTTGCTGAGAAAAACAAAGTCTGTCTTTGGCTCGGTAAAAATCTTAAGATCTGTGCGAGTTGTTCAGCAAAACCCATATCGAGCATGCGATCAGCTTCATCGAGAACTAAAATATCAGTTCCGAAAAGTGAAACGGTTCCACGTTTCAAGTGATCAACAAGTCTGCCTGGGGTGGCTACGATTATTCTTGGTTTATTTTGAATCATGCGAATTTGTTTTGGCATGGGTGCACCACCCATTAAAAGTGCGAGTTTAATTTCAGGAAGTTTTTTTGTAAGTTGACCAACGACCTCAGTGATTTGCGCAGCGATTTCGCGGGTAGGTACTAAAATCAATGCATTTTTTTTGTTATTTTTTTCAAGCTTAGCAATAATCGGAATACAAAACGCTGCGGTTTTACCAGTTCCTGTTTGTGCAGAACCAATCACATCACGATTAGAAAGTGCTGCGGGAATAGCTTGCGCTTGAATTGGTGTGGGATGTTTATAACCCATTTGTTCTAATGCTTGGTGAAGACCTGGTGATAAAGCGAAATCTTTAAAAGACTGAATAATATCAGACATTTGTATTACCTCTTTTAGCTATGGTCAGCTCAAAGAGGAAATAAGCACAAAGGCTAAAAACTCGAAGAGTAGACATTCAAAATAAGGCCAATTAGTACCATGCGCATGATTAATTAGATAGGTGATAATTGGGCACGCAGAGATTACAAGAGGATCTCGCCAACTTTGTCTAATAATCCTGCGGTGGTATAAGGTTTTTCCAAAAAATATGAACTGTCTTGTTTTACTCCATAACGTTCGAGTTCACCCTCTGGGTATCCTGAAAGATATAAAACTTTAATTTTTGTATTTGGATAATGCTTATTGATGTACTGAATTAATGCGGGGCCTGTCATTTCAGGCATGATGACGTCGGTAATAATTAACGCAATTTCTAAATTGGTGCTTTTTAATAATTCAAAAGCTTCTTTTCCATTTTTGGCTTCAATAACATTATAGCCTTTCATGTGCAAAAGTTCTGCAGTAACAATTCTTAATTGTTCTTCGTCTTCAACGAGTAAAATGTTTTGATTATTTATTAAGTACGGTAATGAAGATCCTTTGGATTCATGTGTTTTAAAATCTCGTGTTTGAGAAGCTGGAAAATAAATATTAAAACTTGTTCCATTATTGACTGAGCTTTCAACGGAAATGTCTCCGCCTGTTTGTCTCACAATACCAAAAACAGTGGAGAGCCCAAGCCCTGTTCCTGAACCTTTGTTTTTTGTAGTGAAAAAGGGTTCAAAAACATGACTTAGAATTTCTTTCGGTATTCCGCAGCCATCATCTGTCACTGTAAGTGTAAAGAAGTTGCCGGGCTTTAATTGTAATGCGCGCTCGCTAATTTGTGCATCAGTGAGGTCTGTATTTGAAACCTGCAGATTGATTTTTCCTCCATGAAAAATGGCATCGCGAGCATTAACGATGAGATTTAAAATGGTTTGTTCAATTTGACTTTGATCAGCTCGAATAATTGCAGGGGTAGTGCAGAGTTGGGTGGTGAGTTTGATATCTTCGCTCACAACACGCATGAGCATTTTTTGCATGTCGTGTGCAATAATATTGAAATCAATATCATTAATTTCAAAAGCTTGTTTACGACTGAAAGCTAATATTTGTCGTGTAAGGCGAGCTGCTCTGTGTGACGTTTCTTTGATAGATTGAAGTTTGTTAATAAGTGATTTGTCTTTAGTGCTCACTAGGGCTTGTTCGGCATGAAGAAGTATGACTCCAAGCATGTTATTAAAGTCGTGGGCAATACCACCAGCAAATCGACCCATGGCTTCCATTTTTTGGGATTGCCTGAATTGCATTTCAAGTTTTTTCATTTCAGAGAGATCTAACGCAAAGATAATTATTTCAGTGCCTTCAGAGTGTACCAAAACTCCCGTTGTCATTACTGGTACTCGACTACCGTCTTTGCAGATGTATTCTTTTTCGTAGGGGGGAAAGCTGCCGGTTTAAGAAATGTATCGTTGGCTTCAAGAATTTTGCCTTCTACATTTGCTATGCTAATAGACATGGCCAGAGAATTAAAAAGTTTGAGAAATCTTTCTTCAATCCGACGAAGTGTTTGTTCATTAAGTTTTAACTCTGTTACGTCTTGGGTGATCCCGATCATTCGCAAAGGCTTACTTGATTGATCTTTGATAACCTCAGCGCGTAATCTCAGCCATTTTACATCCCCAGAAGGTTGAATAATTCTGTGATCAGCAATAAAGGGTTTATTATTTTGTATTGCTTCTTGGCTCGCTCTATGAACTTTTTCTCGATCTTCGGGGTGAACATACGAAAAAAAATCAGAAACACGTAAAGGTTTCTTCTCATCTACACCAAACATACTATAGATCTGTTTTGACCACTTTAATGAATCGGAATTATTTGGCCCTGATACCCAACTTCCGATTTGGCCTGCTTTTTGTGCTTCTTCGAGGAAGAACTGATATTCAGTGAGTTGCTCTTGATGCTCAAGTTCTTTGGTGGCATCACGAAAAACAAAAATTATAAAACGTACTATATCAGCGGTATCAAAAATCGGGAAAATAGATGTCTCTATTGCTAATTTTTTAGTCTCTGAATCAACCCACGTTATTGGTAATTTAATTGAATGACCCTTAAATGCATCTGTGATTTTTTCTTTATGACTGATGAGGAGGCCATGTTCATCTTTGAGAATATTATAATTGTGGATTGGTTCGTGGCCAAAGAGATTAATATACGTTTGATTAACTAAAAGACTTTTACCATCAGGTGAAAAAACTTGAAGGCACCACGGGTGCAAAGGCAAAACACCCCTCTAAAAATGTCAGAGGATCTTCAACTGTTTTGAGTTTCGCGCGTAATTCATGAAGCTTGTTCAAATATTTCCAGTACATTAAAATTGTTTAGATAGATTAAAGTGTATGAGCATACTTGATTTTAGTTAAAGACTTATTTTAAGAAATCAGACGAAAATAAGGTTGTCACCATACAATTTACGGGGCATACAGTCACGTTTTATGCGGCGTATCCAGTTGATAAAATCATTTGAGTATTTCTCCAGTATAAAGATATAGGTTTAGCATTAATTATGAAAAATACACGACTTGTTTATTCTACAGATCCATTACTTAATCAGAAATGTCCCAAGTGTAAAGAGCTTGTGCCAGAATGCATTTGTGTTTCAGAGCCAGATGTAAAGAATTATAAATTTATTGCTGTGATGCGCATGGAAAAATCAGGACGCAAAGGCAAAACTGTCACGGTAATTGATCAATTGCCAAAGCAAGAAATATTCTTACGTGAACTCACAACAGAACTAAAAAAGAAGTGTGGGTCGGGTGGGACGTATCTTATGGATGGCAAAGAAGGTGTTATTGAAATCCAAGGTGATAAACGAGAACAAGTAAGGTTTGTGCTTGAGAAAAAAGGTATTAAAGTTAAGGGCTGAAATTATTCTTCAAGTTCTAAAGTGTCAGGTGTCGTAACTGCTTTTGTATCGACTAAAGAATTTTTAAGAGTTTCTAGTTGGTCTTTAGGAATATCTCGCCATTCGCCAAATTTTAGATCGCCCAGTTTAATATTCATAATTCTAATTCTTTGTAGATTTTTAACCACAGCATCTAAGGCTTCACACATGCGTCTGATCTGGCGGTTTTTTCCTTCAGTTAGAATAATTGAAAATGTATTTCCTTTGATTTTTTGAGTTTTGCAAGGAAGGGTCACATAATCGCCAATATCTACGCCTTTTGACATTTTGCTAATAAAGGCATCGTCTACAGGGCGATTGATCTCAACAACATATTCTTTTTCATGACCAAATTGAGCACGTAGAATTTTATTTACTATATCACCATCGTTGGTCAGAAAAATCAGGCCCGTAGAGTCTTTATCCAGACGCCCTATCGGAAACACCCTGAGTGAATGCTTAACCGCATCAATGATGTTTTTGTCTATTCTTTGATCCGTTGTGCTCGTTATGCCGCGGGGCTTATTGTACATAATGTAGGTTTTTGGGGGAGAAAAGGCGATGGTTTTACCATCAAGGGTAATTTGGTCGGTTTCGCTAACTTGATCACCCAAAACCGCTATACGGCCATTGATTTTGACGCGCTTTTCCTCAATGAGTTTATCGGCCTGACGGCGTGAGCAGTAACCCTGATCTGTAAAAAATTTATTAATACGCATAGGAAGCACAAATAGCGGAAAATATTCTTCTAGGGAAGTGTAATGGTTGCATCCTCGTGGAACTGTGAGATTATAGGTAGATGAAGAATATTCAATTAGTGCCTATAGCGTTAAGTGGTCATCCTGAAAGAGCGAATTTAGAATTGCCTGATGAGGCAAAAGCTATTTGCTCACAACTGCCTTCGTACTATGATCGGATGGATTATTTTCCACCCTGGATCTGGTATTTGGCGGTTGAAGAATCAACAGTCTTAGGAACATGCGCCTTTAAGACTCCACCGCGCGATAACAAAGTTGAAATCGCCTATTACACTTTCGGTAAAAATGTGGGCCAAGGCGTTGCAACACTAATGGTCACTAAACTTATTGAAATTGCACAAAAGAAAAAGCCTGGGATTATTGTTTATGCCCAGACTCTTCCGAAAGAAAATGCCTCAACAAAAGTTCTCACAAAACTTAACTTCACCCATATTGGAATGGTTAAACATCCAACTGATGGTGATGTTTGGGAATGGCATCTGCTTCCCATAGCCTAAAATTATTTAATAAAACCTTCGGTTTTTAATGTCGCCACAGTAGCTGGGCGGGTTTTCATTTTTTCCATAAATCCTAAGAGCTCGGGAGTTTTTGTGAGTTCAAGTTTGTGGTATCGAGCCCAGTTGAGCATCGTAAATAAATAGGCGTCAGCGATTGTGTAATCACCCATCAAAAAAGATTTTGTGCCTAATTGCTTTGCTACATAAGCAAACTTTTCTTCAAGTGTGGCCCGAGTAGTTTTAACAATCTCTTCTGGATAACTACCAACCCAAAGCACGCCAAAACCTTTATGGATTTCTGAAGAAATGTAATTGAGCCATTCTTGACAACGATAACGCTCAAGGGTTCCAGCTTTGGGGATTAATTTTTTATCAGGAGCTTGGTCAGCGATGTACTGCATAATTACTGCAGCTTCAGTTAGAATTTCGCCATTGTCCAATTCAAGTACTGGTACATAACCTTTTGGATTCACTTGAGTGAAGTCACCTTTTTTGTAATGGCCAGTTACAAGATTAACAGGCTCGACAGTAAAGGTAAGTCCACTTTCGTTGAGTACATAGTGTGGGGCTTGAGAGCAAGCACCTGGGCTAAAATAAAGTTTCATATTAGTCTCCTTCTAAAATTAACTTGTGAATATCATGCGCCTTTGAGGGTTTTGATTTTTTTTGCTACTTCGTCTGCATCTTTAATGGGGTCTACTTTATTATTGATCGTGCGAATCTTTAGGCTTGGATCAATGATGAAGGTCCAACGTTTTGACATGTCAATCACAGGCATTTTTGCGCCGTAGGCATTAATGATTTCCACTTTTGGATCAGCAAGTAAAGTAAAGTTGAGATTGTGCTTTTTATGAAACTTACTCAGCTCACTTACTTCATCAGCACTTATACCAAATACATCTGCATCCAATGCGCGAATTGATTTGATTGCATCACGAAAAGCACAGGCTTGTTTTGTGCAGCCGGGTGTTTCTGCTTTAGGGTAAAAATAAAGGACAGTCCATTTACCTTTACGTGATGCGAGGTCAAAGTTATTTCCTTCATGGGTTTTTGTCTTAAACAGGGGGGCAAGATCATCTGTTTTAAGTTCTATTGCTAAGCAATTGACGCTTAAAGTGGATAAAAATAGAGCTATAATTAGTTGTTTTGCCATTAGTTTCTCCTTGAACTGCTACATGCGTAATAATTAATTCGTTCTCAGCATAGTCGCACAATAGAAAAAGCCTAGTAAATTCCCAAAAATGCAGAAGTTTATGCTAAGTATACAGCCATGAATCAGTTGTTTTATGCTCCTGTGGATCCTATCCACATTAAAAAAGAAAAAGCAAAAGCTCGTGAATTGCGCGAGACGCAGTGGTGGAAGCAAAAGCTAGCCCAAGGGATTTGTAATTACTGTGAGCAGAAATTCACGAAAGTTGAACTTACAATGGATCACGTTTTGCCAATTGGCCGCGGCGGATTTTCTACAAAAGGTAACATTGTTGTTTGTTGCAAAGAATGTAATACAAAAAAAGCTCACAAACTTCCCGTTGAAATTTTTCTTGAAACATTGAGCTAAGAACACACATGAGTAATCTACTTCAAGTTCAAGCAGGTACAAAATCATATGGCCCCAGAGTGCTTTTTAACGACACTTATTTTGCCATCAATGAAGAAGAACATGTTGGAGTCATTGGTCCAAATGGGGCTGGAAAAACAACTCTATTTAAAATTTTAACAAACCAAGAAACTCTTGATTCAGGAAATATCGTTAAATCAAAATCTTTGCGCATCGGTTATTTAGCTCAACATGATCAATGGGGCGCA
This sequence comes from Oligoflexia bacterium, assembly GCA_034439615.1. Lineage (NCBI taxonomy): Bacteria > Pseudomonadati > Bdellovibrionota > Oligoflexia > Oligoflexia bacterium. The sequence continues at coordinate 26,451 of JAWXAT010000017.1, forward strand.
AATGAAACCGTTGAAGAGTATTTAAGTAAAGACTGTGTGTCGCCTCTTTGGGAGCTAAAAGCGTTGGGTAACGACCTTGGCCTCACTGAAGAGCTTTTCGCAAAACCAATCACTTCTCTGAGCGGCGGATATCGTATGCGCTGCAAGCTTTTGTATTTAATAGGTCAAGAGCCCAGTCTCATGCTTCTTGATGAACCGACAAATTATTTAGATCTTGAAACTACTTTGGTGTTAGAAAAATTTTTGCAAGGTTACAAAGGAGCTTTCTTACTTATTTCCCATGACCGTGAGTTTTTACGAAGAACAACAGATCATGTGCTCGAAATAGAGACTGGCGATATTACAAAATTTAATGGCAATCTTGATGATTATTTTGAGCAAAAAGAAATGTTACGTTCACAACTTGAGGCGCGTGCACTTTCGTTAAAAGAAAAACGTGATGAAGTTTTGCAGTTTGTTGCGCGCTTTGGTGCCAAGGCAAGTAAGGCAAAACAAGCACAATCAAGATTAAAGTCTTTAAATAAAATGGAAACCATTGAATTGAAAGCGCTTCCAGTTACGGCGGCGATTAAACTTCCGCCACCCATAAGAACCGGCAAGCTTATCATGACCATTGATAATGCAAATCTTGGTTATGGAGATCATGTTGTTTTAAAAAATGTGAATTACAAACTACAAAATGGTGATCATCTTGCTGTAGTCGGTCTTAATGGTGCGGGCAAATCGACATTCTTAAAAGTATTGGCTCAAGTAATGAGCCCGTTATCTGGAAAAGTAGAAACGGGATATCAAGTTTCAGTTGGCTATTATGCTCAACACGTTGCTGAGAATCTTAATTCGAAAAGTACCGTTATCGAAGCGATGATGGCAAAAGCACTTCCTGAGGTTACACGACAAGAAGGTCTTAATATGGCTGGGTCTCTGCTTTTTTCAGGCGATGCAATTCAAAAAAAGATTTCAGTACTTTCTGGTGGTGAAAAATCTCGTGTAGCACTCGGCCAGATTCTACTTCAAAAAGCACCATGCCTTGTTCTTGACGAACCTACCAACCATCTTGATTTTCAAACTGTTGAAGCGCTTACCCAAGCGTTGATGAAATATGAAGGAACACTCGTGGTTGTAAGCCATGATAGAAGTTTTATTCGCCGTGTGGGTACTAAAATTTTAGAGATCAATCATGGTGAGGTAAATGTTTATCCAGGCACTTATGATGAATATGTTTGGAGTCTTCAAAAAGGAGAGCTCTCAAAGAGAGCTGCATCTAAAGAGAGCTTTCAAACTGCTGAAGTGGTTGTTGAAGAACCTAAATGGGAACGGCCCGCGGGTTTTAATTATAAAGAAACCAAAAAAAATCTCGATCGCCAACTCAAACAATGTGAAAAATCAGTTATTGAAATTGATTCTCAACTTGCAAATCTCAATCTCAAACTTGCTGTCTTAAACGATAGAATTGCAGCTGGCTCTGGCGATAATCTTTCGCAAATGACAAAGGACCTTGTAGAAATTCAAAAACAAATTGATGAGCTTGAATCACAATGGCTATCAAATAGTGAGAAAAAAGAGGAGACCTTAAAATCATTAAATGATCTTTCTAATTCACAGAGTAAGTCGTGATTTCTTTTTTAAACAGTGATCCTTATCCACTTCTACCATCAGAATCTCATTCATATGCACAAGCGCAACAGCATTCCCATCATGTTGATGAATGGTTGGGTCTACAATCTGAGAAAATTGAAAAAAATCTTTCTGAAAATGGGTGTGCGTTAAAAGCCGGGCATTCTAAAGAGCGTCAAGAACTTTGGATTGGATTAGCTGTTAAAAGTTTATTAACTCCCTATACAGAAATTCGAAGCATGCTTGAGAAATTAAACCCACAAGCTGGAAGTGTGGTGGTTGATTTAGGTGCGGCGTATGGAAGAATGGGGTTTGTTATTGGAAGGCATTACCCGGACGTTAATTTTGTGGGTTATGAATTTGTGGGCGAGAGAGTAAAAGAAGGGCGCCGGTGTTTAGAGGCTTTTAAGTATAATTTGGTGAAATTAGAACATGCCGATTTAAGCTCTCCAGATTTCACGCCACTTAATGCTGATTATTATTTTATTTATGACTACGGAAATGAAAAAGCAGTTGAGAAAACACTTCATGATTTAAGGCGCATTGCTCAAACTCGGGAAATTACTGTTATCGGAAGAGGAAGATTGTCACGTGAGCTTATTGAGCGTCGGCATCCCTGGCTTTCGCGTATGAAAACACCTGAGCATTGTGGGCATATTTCGATATATCGCACTTAAAAATGCTTAAAAATATTTATCGTAAAGCAAAAATAGCAAAATACACACCGACATTAAACTTAAGATCAACACTGCACCTGCTGCGCAATCTTTGGCTTTTGCGATGACGGGGTGAACTTCTGGGTGTAGGCGATCCATCATGTTTTCAAGTGCTGTATTAATAAGCTCAGCACTCAATACACAACCTATGGCCAAGAAAAAAATCGCACACCAAATAGCGCTGGGTTGAATTATTAGTAAAATTGAGATCGCACCACAGCTGAGTGTTACTTGGGTGCGAAAACTGGCTTCTGATTTCAGGGTGTTTTTAATTCCTGAAAGTGCAAATTGTAATCTTTGGTGAAACGGTCTGTTTTTCATATTTAGATTTCATTTTCCCATTAAATTTTTTAGAATTGCCAGTGCTATATTGATTAGTTGTGACAAGTTAAGTCATGGTTTAACGAAGGGAAGTATCAAATGGAGATCGCCACACTTGCTGGAGGTTGTTTTTGGGGAATGGAAGAAATCATTCGTCAAATTCCTGGTGTGCTTAAAACTACAGTTGGATACACCGGTGGCAAAATAGAAAACCCGATTTACGAACAAGTCAAAACAGGTGCAACTGGTCATGCCGAAGCTATTGAAATTGTTTTTGATCCAACAAAAACATCGTTTGATATTATTTTAAGATATTTTTTTAAAATGCATGACCCTACAACTTTAAACAAACAAGGTAATGACATCGGAAGCCAGTATCGTTCATCTATTTTTTATCACAGTGATGAGCAAAAAAAGTCAGCTGAAAATATAAAAGAGGAGATTGATAAGTCAGGTAAGTGGGGTAAAAAAATTGTAACAGAAATATTACCCGTTCAAAAATTTTATTCCGCCGAAGATTATCATCAAAAATACTTGGTGAAAAACCCAGGTGGATATACTTGTCACTTCATGCGCGATTAAATAATTACGAATCATAGAAAAAGCGTCGAAATTCTATGCAGCTATGCATTGGTTTTATTGAGAATTTACCTCAATCTTAGTCCAGTAATACCGATGAGATAATTGTATGGGCTTAAATAATACTTCTACGGGCAGTCATCCAGGGCTATTGTCACCAAGACCACCATCGGTGGGTCAATCTGGGGTACCATCTTCGAAAGTTTCTTCGTTTTCGCGCGAATCTGCCCCAATTGCTGCGGGTTGGGTGCGTGTACTTTCATTTTTTATAGATAATTTTGTAATGTCGATTTTGATCGGATTTATTTCAAGCCCCTGGTCACGTGGTCTCACTGAAGCCATGGCATTGGGAAACAAACTAGCAGTTATCACAAGCATCATTCATTTATTCTTAATCACTTCAGCAATAGCTTATTTGTATGGAGTGATTCCAGTTGCAGTTTGGAATGCAACGCCGGGAATGATGGTTTTTGGACTTAAAATTGTAAATTCATATACGGGCCAAAAAATCGGTTGGAAAACTGCAATTAGACGAACAAATGTATTTTGGTTTGCAAATATTGCGATGGGATTTGGTCTCATTGGTGCATTCACAGATAAATTTCGAAGAACATGGCATGATCTTCATGCAGAAACCATCGTCATTCGCCCCCATCATCGAGCTCACTATCCAGGCCTGTTTGAAAAAGCAGTGGGGAACGCCGCGGTTTATGGCGTTGTAATTCTCTTCATGGGGTTGGTTTATGAGGTAACAATAAAACAAAATACACCAGGGTTTGAAAATGCATTTTTAAAAGAATTAGAAAAATCTGAAGGATTATCTGAGGGACTATCTGAAGTTAAAAACGAGAGACATATCGCCAGTGAATCAAAACTGCTTGATGGATGCAAAGGTACTGATAAAAAAAATCCAGTTCCACAAGGAAAATCAGAAATTGCTCAACGCTTAGAAGACCATCAATTAAGGGGTTATCCGCTTACGTGTTTAGAAGCAGTAGCAGAGCGAGCGCTAGTTACAAACAATAAAGATGAACAGGCTTATTTCGCAAAGGCTGTAACAAGCACTGATCAAAAACATGAGTCTGATTATTTTAAAAAGATTTGCGAGGTTTCACCTCAATCGAGAACTTGTAATTTGGTAAAGGTAGTTGAGTTTCATGACCAGGGCAAATACGCAGAGGCAGCGGGCCTAGTTTTGCCACTGATGCAGGTAAATGATTTCGTATCACTTTGGGCTTATGATTACCTTATTGCCGAATTTAAATTTAATGAAACCCTAGAGCATTTTAACAAATATAATGTAGAAAAATCTGAATTCAGACAATTCAACACATTAAGAAGTTATATGGGTGTTGGGCGTGAGGCTGAAGCTAGAGCGGGTTTTGAATCATGGCTTTCCGTGAATAGCGGAAAGCCATTGTTGTATCTGCCTGCAATTAATATTTGCTCTATTGATGTCGCGGGTGAATGTTCAACTTCAGAAAGCCTTGGTTGTAAAAAACTTGCTAAGATATTAGATGGCTCTAAATTAAAAGACTATGAAGGCTATTTTCTTGGTCGTCATGCGCTTTGCCAAAACAAAACCGAAGAAGCTGAAAAATTATTTTCGACGGTGGTCTCAGCTGACTTGATAAACGCAGAAAAACTTGGTGTTCAGAATAAACACTTCGAAGCAATTGAATTGTATAAAAAAGTTATAGCCGCTAAAGATTCAAGTAAAGAAATAAAGGGTATTGCACAATTACGTGTGGCTTGGCTTAACAGCGATAAATTAAAGAATCACGCTGAAGCTCTAAGTGCTTTTAAATTGGCAGATCGTCATATCATGCCGCTTGTGTGGTTAACTGTAGGGCGACAAATTCAAAAAATTGAGATGAATGAGAAGTTATATGGCCAGGCAACTGAATTTGCACAATTTATGTTAAGTATTAACCCTCAAGATGAAATTTTGAAGCAACAATTATCCATCGCACAAACAGCTTTGATACCTGTGAGAGCACCCGCCTCTGTTAAACGATTACCTCAACAACGAAAAAGAAAATGATTATTCTACCTTGGTTGCGTGGAGTGCTAGGAGCTCATCGTGCCCCAGTCACATGGGTTTTGTTTATTATGAATCTTGGTTTTGCATTGATTACGTTTCCGGGTGATTACGAGGGTAGTAAACAGCTCAAAAAAATTGTTACACCAGAGTTTCTTCGCTCCAATGGCCGAATTTATGCAGACTATTTAGAGAAAAATAAAGAAGAAGGTACTCATTTAAATCGAATGATCGCGGGGCGCGTTTTAAGTGTTGAGCAAGAGCCTGAATTTTTGGGTAGTCTCGCACTTCAAGATCGAGGCTTTTTATCTCAAGCGCGTGTTCTGGCGCCCGCGGGAGATCAAGTTGCTTTTACTGAGTGGCAAGAAAAGGTAAATTCATTTCATGATATTTGGTCAAGTCTGCCTTCAATTTTTTGGGGTTTGTCGACTGATTCAAAAGGAGGTGTGCAGTGGATATCTCACGCCTTCACACATGGCGGGTACTTACATCTGCTGGGTAATATGTATTTTCTATTAATTTTTGGTTCACTTGTTGAAATATGGCTCGGTTCTGCAGTTTTTTTTCTAGGTTATTTAGGATGCGGATTATTTTCAGCTATCGCATATATTTTAGTTCAAGCAGAACCTGGTATTCCCATTGTTGGCGCGTCAGGTGCAATTTCAGGAATCATGGGTTTGTTTTGCGCGCGCTACTTTAAAACAAGAGTAAAGTTTTTCTACATGCTTTTACCAATACCTATAAAAACATTCATGGGAACTTTTACTGCTCCCGCTGGTATTGCGTTACTTTTATGGATACTTCAAGACGTAACCGGAATGATGGCTAGTCCTGTTGGTGCAGGTGGTGTCGCCCACGCGGCACATTTAGGTGGATTTTTAGCCGGACTCACCATGGGTGCGTTGATGGTTAAAATTCAACCTGTAGATGCACATTTATAAATGAAGTTGTGGCTCAACATTTCGCGTAGTTGAAGTGAGAAGACCTGACTTCATATTTTCTTGGATTTGTTTGAATTCTTTTGGAAGCTTTGTGCCTAGTGAAGAAAAGAATTCAGCGTGAGAATCTAATTCTTTTTTCCATTTGTCAGCGTCCACCGACATCAATTCATCAAAAAGATTTTTGGTGATTTCTTCAAGGCCTGTCCAATCTAAATCTTTATAGCGTGGAACAAAACCAAGTGCGCTTTCATGGGCTTCTGCTTTTTGAGTCAATCGTTCAAAGATCCATTTTAAGACGCGCATATTATCGCCGTAACCTGGCCAAATAAATTTACCTTCAGCATTTTTTCTAAACCAATTAACACCAAAAATACGTGGAGATTTTTTTGACTTACGTCCAACATTGATCCAGTGATTAAAATAATCAGCCATGTGGTAACCACAAAAAGGAAGCATCGCCATCGGGTCACGTCTTACTTGACCAACCACACCCGTTGCGGCGGCAGTCGTTTCTGAACCAGTAGTTGCTGCGAGATAAACGCCATGATCCCAATTTTTTGCTTCATAAACTAAGGGAATTGTATCAGCTCTGCGCCCACCAAAAATAAAAGCACTGATAGGAACCCCAGTCGGGTTAAGCCATTCTTTATCTATTGAAGGGCATTGCTCAGCGGGTACAGTAAATCTAGCATTTGGATGCGAAGCTCTACGCCCGCAATCGGGTGTCCACTCTTGACCTTGCCAATCCGTAAGTTTTGCTGGAGGTGTTGGAGTAAGACCTTCCCACCAAACATCACCATCTTCTGTTAACGCGACGTTTGTAAAAATAGTATTTTTACTAATTGTCGCCATCGCATTGGGATTTGTTCTATATGAAGTACCTGGTGCAACGCCAAAGTATCCAGCTTCTGGATTGATGGCGTGAAGTTGCCCGTTTGCATCGGGTTTGATCCATGCGATGTCATCACCAATTGTTGTGACTTTCCAGCCATTAAATGTTTTTGGTGGAATGAGCATGGCAAAATTTGTTTTTCCACAGGCGCTGGGAAATGCTGCTGCAACATATTTTTTCTCATGTGTTGGGGATTCAACACCTAAAATTAACATATGTTCTGCAAGCCAACCTTCGTCGCGACCCATGGTTGATGCGATTCTTAATGCAAAACATTTTTTTCCTAAAAGCGCATTGCCGCCGTAACCACTTCCAAAAGACCAAATGGCTCGCTCCTCAGGAAAGTGAACAATATATTTTTCATCTTTATTGCAAGGCCAAGCAATGTCTTGCTGACCTTCTGCAAGTGGAGCTCCCACTGAATGTAGGCATTTTACAAAGTCACCATCGCCTAACACATCAAGTGCAGCTTTACCCATGCGGGTCATGATTTTCATATTTACAGCAACATAAGGTGAATCAGAAAGTTCAACGCCAATTTGTGAAATAGGTGAACCTAACGGACCCATGCAAAACGGGATCACATAAAGTGTGCGACCTTTCATGCAGCCTTTAAAAAGGCCGTTGAGTTTTTGTTTCATTTCAACCGGTGCCATCCAGTTATTTGTGGGGCCGGCATCATCTTTATTTTGGCTGCAGATAAAAGTGCGATCTTCTACACGTGCAACATCTGATGGATCAGAACATGCGAGATAGCTGTTGGGGCGTTTCTCTGGATTGAGTTTTGTAAGTGTGCCTGATTTAACCATTTGCGCGCACAATGAATCGTACTCAGCATCTGATCCATCGCACCAATAAACATTTGATGGTTGGCAAAGTGCTGAGATCTCATCAACCCACGCAAGTAATTTTTGATTTCTATGGCTACCCATACCGAACTTCCCCTCCAGTAATTATGGTGATTTGACTAAGTTAAGATGCGGGAGCGTTAATTTCCACTGAAAAATACAATACAATAACGCCCCGCATAACTCTGTGGAGTATCTGTACATTTGGTTTGAGGGCTATCAAGTTACTGAAGGCTCATAGCCATGATTAGAAGTAGATGACCTACTCCGTTAAATGCAGTCCTCTTACCTGATAATCATTTTTTAAAGTTTCATACAAAGATACATTCATCAGTTTAGCATTTTTTAAAAGAGCATTTGCAAGATCAGAATACGAACTAAAAGTCCTAAGTTCAGAGATGGTTTTAATATATAGTAATTTTATTCTCTCAATACCAAATTGAAATGTTGCTCGCCAAAGAGGTTGATTGATAACAGAAGAACTTAAATAAGGGTCAGGTAATGCGTAGTTCTCAGATTGAATTAGATCAGCATCAATACTTTTAAGCTTTTTTAATCCCTTCATCGCAAATGCAGGGTAATTTTGTAAAATTATAGGCTCAGCGAGTAGTCTCACCTTAGCCTCACGTTTAGATATTAAAAGATCTGGAAATCGAATAAAATTATCGATATCAAAGCTAAACCCGCCAGCTTTTCCGATTTGTGAGCTCCCTGTAAATAGGGCGGAGAGTAGGTTTGCTGTGCCCTCATGAATACCAAGATTTTGAACACCTTCCATATTCGTCTTACCGTCTGCATTTCCAAATATTTCCTGTCCAGCGGCATTGAAGTGCACAAAATGTCCAATTTCATGGGCAAGTATAGAAATATCAAGAGCGGGTCTAGGATAGGCAAGAACCATTGTTTTTATTGTCGCATAACCACCTGTAGTTGGCAGACTCACATCTTTGCTTAAGTTGATTTCTAAATCATGAAGCAGGGGCAGGCCAAGTTTTAAAAAAACTGCGTTATAATATTCAAGTGCTTTTGTAGCATAGTAATATGTGTGAACAAAAGCAAAACGCTCATCATTAAGATCAAAACAAAAACAACCTTTATTATCTGATTTAATATTCTCAGGAAGTTTTGCAAAATGAATTAATTTATTTTGAAGCACTCCACCTGAGAACTCAGGCAGTACAACTTCAATAGAAATAGGATTAGTATCTTGAAAGATGGCAATTTGGCCGTGCACAACATTAGAGGCAAAGCTTGAGCTGGATACTAAAAAACTAAGGCTTGAAATAATGTTTAATGCCCAATTTCTAAACACGTTTACCTCGTTCATTCCTATTAATTTAAAAACAGCCACAACTTATATCTCACTTTCAAATAGGAAGGAAGATGCTATTCATGAAGTGATTGACTTCAATCTAAACTTGTGAAGAATCTTTCTACTGTAAAGAATTTGCAAAAGGGGGAATCATGAAATTTCTATTTATATTAGCCATCTGTATTTTTACAAACGTGAGCAGTTTAGAAGCAGCTCAACACTTAATGGCTACTTCTGAAATGGATGTTATATCGCCAAAATCCTGTGAAGAACTTACCAATCAAACAACAGGTACAACAGCGCTCTATAGGCAAATCATTAATAAATTTCAGAACGTAGGCGAATACATGTCTCAGTCCACAAATGTTTGTCAGGTAGATGCCACAGGCATGAATCACCTTACCTTTTACATGCTTATTATCGGAGATACACAAAATGCTCGATTTAAAAAGATTCTTGAATTAGTACGAGTGACACCTTTTGAAAATACACAACACATTCTTCGTACACCTACAAAAGTCATAGGTTATAAAACAGCCTCTACAGTAAAAAATAATATGTACATTTATAGAACACCAACAGCCAAAGAGGTATATGCAAACGGCATTGACGGCGCATTAGATGAGATTCGATCTATGCAATATGCCTTTGATCACGATACTGGTGTTGCATTTACAAAATTGGATAATATTTTTGGAAATCAAATTGGGATAGAGCTGGAAACTTCGTGGGTAGAACACCCAGGTTCAGCTGTTTTTTACCATGTTTTTCCAAGCTTTGAATTCGAAAATGGCGATAAGATTTCTGGTGTCTTAGGCTGGTATGCGGAGCGCGCACCTTTAAATTAGGTGTGTACGTTAGAATATAAACGCCTTAGTTTTTCAACCAGGGTATTTCGATTTCTATGCAAATTCACCGTTCTTTTAATAAATAGTTTCGGACTGATGTTTGTTTCGAAATACAACGTGAAACGAGCACCACAAGATTACACCTATAGAGTTAGGCTTCTATTAGATGCCTAACTTCATAGGGTGATAAATTCTGACTTAAGAAAATGAAGTCCGCAAGCGCGACTTAGTCAATAAGCCTACATATCTGATGATGGATTTCTAGAATCGATTGTGGGCATTTGTGTGTTTGTCTGCGCAACACCTTGTGAGGGCCACGGAGGTAGAGTTTGAAGGGAAGGTTGGAGTGCTGCTAAAAAAACGGACATCATCGTTGTCGGGACTGGTTCAGCTGATGGAAATTTTTTTCCAAGAGGGTCAATGTAGCGGCCATTTTGGAAAAATTCAAAATGCAGATGGGGCGCTGTTGATAAGCCAGTAGTGCCCACATGACCGATAACTTGGCCTTGGCTGACGCGAGCACCTTGGCGCACATTGATGCGACTTAAATGTAAATAAGCAGTTTCGTATACAGAGTTATGGCGAATTTTTATCGTGTTTCCACCGCCGCCACGAAAGCCTGCGATTTGCACAACGCCATCACCAACTGCGCGAATGGGTGTGCCGGTGGGTGCAGCGTAATCAACGCCTAAGTGTGGGCGTCTGATTTTTAAAATAGGGTGAAATCTAGCTTTTTGAAAACGTGATGAAATGCGCCCAAAACGCATGGGTGTTCTTAAAAACATTCTACGAAGACTTGATCCGTCGGGTGCAAAGTAACCTAAATCTTTGCCTTCTTGACGAAAGAGGATGGCGATATTTTTTTCGCCCACATTTTCGTATTCAGCTGCGAGGATCTTACCCCATCCGAAAGGTTGGCCATGTACGAGTCTTTGTTCTACCGATAAACGCCAACGATCATTAGGGCGAACTTCTCTGGCGAAATCAACTTGCCATGCGAAAATTTCAGCTAGCTCAGAAATAAGATTTGGATCCATACCTGCATTTTCTGCAGAACCCCAAAGTGTATCGGTAACAATGCCTGCATAGGTGACAAGTTTTATCTCAACAGTTTCGCGAATTATTTTTGCACTCCAGATAAGGGCTTTGGTTGTAGTATCAGTCTCTTTTTTAATTTCTAAAAATTCTTCTGGCGAAAATTTAAAAGTAATTCCTCTTAATTCTTTACTAGGTTCTGGTTCGCGAAAAAGTTGATATTTTGTACCAGCTCTAAGTTTGTTCAAATTAAAGTGTGGTTTGGTATTTTCAACGATTTGATGGATATCAAACCCTGTGAGTCCGGCTTCTTGCAAAATATCAAAAGCTGTTTTGTTTTTTTTCAATTCATACGGATATATTTCAGCTCTTGCTGCAGCTTGTGGATCTGTAGAGGGGATATCGTTTAGTCCGTAACCTGAGAGTTTGCGGCCACCAAAATAAATTCCAAAGCTGAACATCAAAATAACAAGGCAGAGGACGGTAATTTTTTTGAAACCAAGTTTTTTTACTTTTTCCATTTATCGATTATAAACAGAAAATTTCTTGCCCGACCAGTCAAGAATGCTTAAATATCGACACAGCGCGCGTGTCAGTGCGCGCTTTCGAAGTCCATTAACGCCTTTTCAGCAGCGAAATTCTTTTCAAAATGGAGACCTTGCTCAACGGGTAGGTCGAATTCGCCCCATGCTTTCCATCCACCTTCCATCTCGAGTACAGGAAAATCGTGAGAGGCAAAATGGTAAGCGGCTTTTGCACCCAAATGACATACATGTGAATAGCAATAAATCACGTTAGTTTGATCTTTTTTGAGAAGTGTCAAATCACCCCATTTTTCTTCTGGAATGTTTAAAGCGCCTGGAATGTGGCCCATCTCAAAATCAACCGCACTTCGTACATCAATGATGTGTGGCGCTTCACCTTCATCCATTAGATGTTTTATTTCCATTGGGCTAGCTGTGAAGTTTAATTTATTCTCAAAAAAATCTTTTGCTCTCTGAGGATCGAGTACTTTAAGAGTATTTTCCATAAAGTCGCTCACTTTCTTGTCTAAGGTTTGACAATATTCATTATGAGAAAGCAAATATGACGCCAAAAAACTGTCATTCGAAAATGGGAAATTTTGCCCCGTAACACGGAGATTATGTAGTGTATAAAAAAACCACCAGTGTATAGTTGACGGTTAGTAAAAGGTGGTGGATATTCCTATCGGATGAATCAGAACATGACTCAAAAAATATTAATCATTGATGATGATCAATCCATCAGAGAATCAGTATCTGAACTTCTTATTTCTGAGGGACATGAAGTTGTCACTGCAGCCAATGGCCTTGATGGGCTTGATCTACTTAAAAAAAATAAAATAAAACTTGTGATCGTTGATTTAAGAATGCCCATCATGGACGGTTGGGAGTTTAAACAAAGTCTCGATGCTGATCCTAGTTATAAAGAACTTCCTGTTTTTGTTTTCAGTGCAACTCCTGATTATCGACCACCAGGTATCACGGCTACAGGTTTTATTACAAAGCCGGTAGATATTGAAGAGCTGCTCCGAATGCTCGCGCCTTATTTAAAACATTAAATAATCAATTATTTCGCGAATTAGAAAATCCTGATTGTAATTTTTTAAGTTTGTTTACGTATGCATGAGGATTGTGTGCCCCACAATTTCCGATTGATGCTAATTGAAAACGGTTGCGCACGAATTGTTCTCCGCGCTGTGGCCCACAAAGATGAATGATGGCCGCTAGCTCTTGTTTTTGTTGAGTGTTTGGTGGAGCTCCTCGATATCTTTTTATTAATTTTGTTACATGATAATCTAAATAGGCTGCTGTCATTTCAATTGCATGACTGGGAATTAATCGGTTGTATGCAAAGTTAAACCAACACGAACCAATTTCATACCATGGACCATCTTTTACGACTTCTCCATTGTGAATGCAGAATCTTTTCATTTGGGCATAAGTTCCATCTGTAATTTGAAACAAACCAGCAGCACTTGAAGCGGGTGCAAAAATTTTAAATGGATTTGTAGAAAACGACCATTGCCAATATGTACGTGCTATTGGATTTCCTTGAGTTTCAGTTTGCGCAAGAGCTGCCAAAAAATCTGAAGTTATAATTGATGTAGAGTGATCTTTGAAGTCAGATCCTAGATTTTGCCACGTATTTCGTGGACTGTTATAGAAATGAGAGTCGAAAAGTCCAATGACTTCTGAGGGCTTATTGATGGCGTGATAACACCAGTTGATGGTAAAAAAACTAGGGATCGCTATGACCCAAAATTTTAACCAGGCAAGTTTTTTTTTGCGTTTAGTCGCCATTTATTAAGTATATGTGAAAATGCGATTTATAGTCATCTATCATAGATAATCTCAATGCCATTTAGACTTTGGCCGAGATTTGTTGTAAATAAAACCCCTATGAAGTGTATTTCGATTGTTTTCTTTTTAATGAGTTTTATGAGTCAAAGTAGCGCTCAGCAAATCGTCGTGGAAGGAGCCTTGCAGTTGAATGAGAAATCTCAATGGTTTGAAGTAGCGCATCAAAGTAAGGGGGTAATCTTACTTGCTCACGGGCTTAATATGAAGCCTTCTAAAATGGATTCACTATCTAAGTTTTTTCACTCCGAAGGTTACGATGTCTATCGCATAGCACTCAGTGGTCATCGCGGAGATCTTCAAGAAATGCGAGAGGTCACTAAAGAAAAATGGAAAACTGAAAGTCTTCAGCATTACGAAGAAGCGAAAAAACTGGCGCTGTCTAAAGCAGTGCCCTTGTACTTTGTGGGTTTTTCACTTGGCGGTTTGCTTTATCAAGAATTGATAAATACAGAAACACATATCATCTTTGAGCGAGTTGTCCTTTTTGCACCGGCAATATCAATGCATGCACGCACGCAGCTTTTAAAAGCTGTTCGCATATTTAAACCTCAGCTCATGATATTTAGCATGAGCCCCATTGAATACCGCGCCAATGTCGAAGGTACTTCTGTGGGTGCGTATAATGTTCTATTTAATGCGATCTCAAATCTTAGAATGCAGAACTTTAAAGCCTCAAATATTCCAACTTTACTTTTCATCGACCCGAAAGACGAGGTGATTAGTTATAAAGGAATAATGAAAATAAAAAATCAGTTTCAATTAGATCAATGGAATTTGGTCGAGGTCACTAACTCTAGCTCGACACTTTCACAATCAATGCATCATATTATTACAGATGAAGCTGCTGTCGGCACAAGTCAGTGGAATATAATTAAAGATTTAATACGCCAACATTTTAATTATTTTGGAAGTCCTCGAAGATAATTATTTACTCCGTGAAGAACTTCTTGAGGAATTTCGTGTCCTCCGCTAAAAGTTTGTAATTTTCCTTTAAGCCCCGCATCTAAAAGAGTTTTCTCTAAGGCTTGTGCGCCTTGAAGTCCGAGTAGGTCGTCGCGAGTTCCATGACTTTGGTAAAAAGAAAGTCCTGTGCGATTTTTTGCTTTTTCGGCCCAAATTTTTCCATCTAACAATGCGCCTGACATAATGATGAGCCCTTTTGGTGGTTCAGGTGCATAGAGTGTTAACGCTGTAGCAAGCATTGCACCTTGGCTAAAGCCTCCGAAGATTACTTGGGAAAGAGGAATGTTTAAGGTTTTAAGCATTTCAAAAACTTTTTCTCTGGCTTGTTTAATTCCAGGTGGTGTTGTGTTTGAAAGATCTCGATGTGTGCCTTCAGCACGCGCTCTATCAAGTGCTTCAATATCAATCGGAAACCACGCCCGTGCTGAAAAATGAGGTCCCAGTTCGACTTCCATTGTTCCGTTAGGAAACAACCAAGTTGTGCCCGGGGGGGCTGAAATAACATTTGCCAGTGGAACTAAATCAGTGGCGTCTGCACCATAGCCATGGAAAAAAACTATACACGGGCTTTTGGGTTGCCCTGGAATTTCGATAACTTCAAGAGAGCCGATTTTTCTCATTTTTGAAGGTCGTGCCATGATGTACCTCGTTCATTCTTGTTAAGATAAAATTAATATCAGAAACACTTTTTGTTTTTTTGATTTCATCAAACCATAGAAGCTCACGTCTCTGGTTTGCCATTTTAAGCCATTGTTTAATACGACAAACCGTATATTGAGTATCGGGAGATTTATCTTTGGTGAGGTCAATAAAACGTGTGAGAAGTGGTGCCCAGTCAGATATTTCAATGCCGATGGGGTGAAGATCTTGTGCCGCAATAGATAATTTTGAGTGAATGGGTAAACCTAGTTCATGTGCAATTTGATGTTGTAATGATGGATTCGCTAATGCGCCTCGACCAATCATGAAATGTTCACAATTTGTTTCAACTTGGCATTTTTTAAAATCTTCTAAGGTCCAAATTTCCCCATTTGCAACAACGGGTATACTAAGTTGTTTTTGTACTTCGCCGATGTATTTCCAGTGAGCTGGTGGTGCGTAGCCTTGGGTTTTTGTGCGTGCGTGAATGGTGATCCAGCTGGCTCCACCATCTTGGGCTTTTTTTGCATTGGTAAATATGGAATCCATATTATCCCAACCTAAACGAAGTTTTGCTGAAACGGGAATGTGAGATGGAACTGCCTCGCGAACTGCTTTTACAATTTCTTTAATGCGTTCAGGGTATTTTAAAAGTGTAGCGCCGCCATCGTTGCGATTCACTGTGGGTGCGGGGCAGCCAAAATTAATATCAATTGCCAAAGCTCCAAGTTCAATTGCAGTTTGAGCACTTTTTGCCATCAGTTCGGCATTGCCACCCAGTAGTTGAATTTGAACGGGTACTTGTGAAAAAGTTTTTGCACCATGATTTAATTCGGGGGCGTGTTTGAGATAAACTTTTTTGGGTAAAAGTTCTTGGCTGATGCGTAAGAATTCAGCGACACAATAGCTAAATCCACCGCGTTCTGTGAGTAAAGTGCGCATGGGATAATCCGTCACTCCCTCCATTGGAGCGAGAACAAGGGCTGGTTTGTTTTTCTCAATCCAATTAAAACTCATCTGTTGATGTATTTGTGAAGTTCAGAAATATCAGGAAGATTTCCAATGCGTTCATTGGTATTTCCTTTTTGCTGAGTGCCTGTTTTTCTTAATGCTTCACGCATTTGTAATGGGGTTAAGAGCTTACCTTCAGCTTTAGCGATTCCAGAGAGTGCAGCAACTACGCCGGCTACAATAGCTGTTGCACTTGAGGTGCCTGAAAAACGTGCTGTGTAATTGTTGGTGGGATTGGTTCCATAAAGATCGCCAAAACCAGTAGTCGTAACATCTTCACCGTAACCAAAAGCGTCGATTCGATTGCCAAAATTTGAAAGCCATACGCGACTCAGATGATTAAAACTTGTAGGTGGAGCACCAGCGCCAACTAAAACCGCTCCTGAATCTCGTACTTGAATATCAAAGGCTCCTAAATTTGCTTTGTCATCAAGACTGCTTGAACCATTTGCTCCAGCTGCTACGACATAAATACCTTTAAGTGAAGCAGTCTTTACCGCATTGAAAATCAATTCCCAATATTCAGCGGGGACATAACTAATGGGTCCTCTAGTTTGTTGTTCGATTATAAGAACATCGCCGGCAGATAACTGTGTGGTGGCTAATTCAATTGCACGCGCTGCAGATGAAAAATAATTTCCATCTCCGCTACTATCTACAGTGCCTGAAAATCCAAAAGCTGATTCGTGGGCAATTCCTGTTATTCCAGTGCCATTGTTTTTACCAGCGACTACGCCCCAAACGGCAGAGCCGTGTTCAAGGTTTAAGTTAGAATCACTACTCCAAAACGGAAGGTTAAAATCTTCGTGGTTTGCGATCCAACCCCTTTCAATATCGATTATTTTAATTCCTTTGCCTGTGCCACCGGGTGTTGCCCAGCCGTATTTAGCGTTTACACCTTGAGGTGCGGATTCTAAATAATTTTGTCGGTCTTGAAAATCTGGAGTGGAATCAAAACCGGGAGTAAAATCAAGTGTGTCCTCGATTTGTGAAGTTTTAGTTACGTGACTGAGATTTAATTTTGATTCAGAAATCACAGTGTCAAACAACTCAGGCTCAAAGTATGCGTAGGCAATATTGTGATCTGCATAGAGTGATTCTAGAAGTGCCTTGGCTTGGTCTTGTGTGGGTGCTTGAGTAAAATAATAATAATAATAATTTTCAAGATTAGGTGGTTTTATAGTTTTTGCGAAATGCGATGGCACATTGGGATATCTTTTTTTACCGCTTAAAAACACCGGCTCTACTTTGTACGAAATACTTGTGTTGAGTTTAAATTGACTTTTGTTAATGGGTGCTGATTTTCCAAAGATATTAGAATTAAGTATGTCTTTAAATTTTATCAGTAATATTTTTTCTTGAACGTACCCGTTTTTAAACATTGTTATTGATTCTTCAAGTGTATGCGCAAATGTTGAGGTCGTTAAATGGATATTGAGAATTATTAAAAGCAGAATTCTAAAATTTGAAATTTGCATATTTATTTTATCCTCACGGAGGGGCGTGTCCATATAAACACCAATACACATAAAATTATCGATGCGATCACAATTTTAATAGTTTGTGAGATCGGGCCCCAGATCAAGGGGTAACTTATAAGTACAAAAATCATAATGGTAGCTGCGATTTTTGCTTGGAGCTCAATGACTCCGTGTCGTTCCCAATCTTTTAACATGGGCCCGATATGGGGAAGTGAGATGAGCCAATGATGAAGTTTGGGTGAACTTTTTGAAAAACAAAGTGCTGCTAAAATTAAAAACGGAACACCAGGAATTAATGGTAAAATAATTCCTAAAATACCCAAAGCTACAAATATAAAACCTAGAGCAGTTAAAATGTAGTTCATCGGTGGCTTCAACATGACTGAGGCTGTATCAGAAATAGAGGTGAAAATCACTGAAGAATAATCGTCTTCCAATCTGTGCCACCGCGACCATCATGGAGCACTACGGTGAGTTGTACAAGTGATCGTGTTTTTGGCGCGGGGGCTGTCCATTGATTGTTTTTATCACCGCTAAAAGTGCGTGTGGCCTCCATGGTGCCCTCTGTTTGAAACCACGTGATGAGAATGTCTTCTTGAACATTGCGTGTGTTATTTAGTGCGTCCATAAAAGTATAATTTTCATAACTAGCTGAGGGTATTGTCGCCTCTAATGTCACAGTACCTGTTCCTATTAGGTCATTATCGGCAAGTGTTACCGTGTTTCGCGTAAGTGCTGTGACACTGGGATTATTATTTTTTGTAGCTTTTGAAGTTACGACAATTCTTTTAAAAGCGGTAACGGTCTCACTCCCTGCTGTCACTGTGAGGGAGACAATGTAGTTAACACCATTATGTGCTTGTGCAGCTGAAACGAGCGCCAGCATGGTTAACGCAATGGTTTCTGCTCCAGCATTTGATGTGGTAGCTGAACCTAAAGAAATTTTATCTGGAGCATCGACACATTGAAAACGCGTTGAAGATGAAGTGGGAAGTTCACGGCAGCCGACCCAAGTGTACGTGATTGTGCGACCGGCTCCATCGGGGTCAAGTACTAATGCAGAGACAACGGGTATTGCGTCGCCAATTGAAACTTCAGGGGCTGTACTTTTCATGGCCAAAATTCGCAAAGAATTCACAAGATTATATTTAGGCAATTTAGATTCAGTACAAGCTGTAAATACAGTGGTGCTTGCAAAAATAAGAATTGTTAAAAATAAGTTTTTATAAAACATTAAAACTCCGCTCTCAAGCCAAAGCTTGGAATTAGAGGAAGGCCTGTGATGTATTCTTTTTGCGAAAAATTATAACTATAACTTATGCTTTCAACATTTTTTGAATTTGTTAAATTTTGAATATCTAAGTAAGTATTGAGAATCCAGGTGTTGTAGACCCATCTTTTGTCGATTCGAAAATCAATTTGAAAAAATGCGGGCAATCTTTCTGAATACGCAGAGCCATATTCGGGGGCATAGGTGTCATTGTCTGCATCAAAGCGAGCGCCCACAATTGGAGTTTTTGGATTGCCCGTGACATAGCGGCCCCGCAAGCCATATTCCCAACTCGTTGTTGTTTTGTAGTTTGCCACTAACGTGACGTTATGGGTTTGATCATATTTAAAAGTATGTTCTGAAGCATCGGGTTCTGTGCGTGTGCTGCGTGAGAGAGTGTAGCTAAGCCAACCAGCCCATTGATTTTTTGCAAACCTCATCATGAGTTCTGCTCCTACAATGCGGCCAATGCCATCATTTGAATAACGCATTCTAGAGTTTGTAATGATGAGATCGCGTAAATCTTTGTAAAATAAATCTGTTTCCAGTGTGAAACTATTAAACCAAGCTAGATTGGGGTTTGCTTCTGCACCTAAAACATAATGAATAGCGTGGGGTGATCGAATACCTGGATTTCCATACACAGAGTCTGTGAATTGTGGATTTGGTGGTTGATAATAAAGTCCTGAACTTGCTCGTAAAGCAAAAGAATCACTAAGTGCGTAACGACTGGAGAGTCGAGGCGAGGCGAGAGTTTCTTGGGTAATTTTAAAGCGATCTACGCGTACACCTGGGGTGAGAGTCCATTTTTCAGAATCTTCAAGTAAACCAACTCTATGTTCAGTAAATACAGCTGTCTGTGCTTCTTTGGGATGTGTTTCATTCTCAACAAGATTGGCGACAGTAATTGGATTTCCGAATGTTAGTGGAATTTTATATTTTACTGTACCTTCCCAATAAACATTATCAACGCCAATACGTGTGGCGTTTCTAGTGTTATGTCGATGTTCCCAATCGGTACGAATAGAAATATTTTTTGTAGCTAAGTCGAAATAATAATCGCCTATGTCAAAATGAACATTATCTACACCGTAGGCTGTTGAAAATTTAAACGTATCGGTTTCTGAAATTTTGTCTGTGTAAGTTCCGATGACGCGGTAAAATTTTGTAATGTTGTTGAGATTGCCCCGTATAGCGGGTTCTGTGTCTCTGGGTTCTTTAATTAAAAAAGAAAGCTCATCGTAAGAACCTAATAATGAAAACTTTAGTTTTTTGGTTTCAGAGATTTTATTAGTGGCGGTGATAAGGCCATCGTAATAATAGGGGGCTACAGAAAATTCAAAACTTTTATTATTTTTTGCAACGGCTTTAAGTACATCGCCAATATAACTGCGTCGACCAGTGATTCCTAAACTCCAATTTGAACCCAGTGGAGTTTCAATTAAGAGCCCCGCATTGATAACGTCGGCAAAAATATACCCGTGCATGCGATCAGTTTTCGGATCACGAAGAGTGGTGCCTATGATACCGCTTGTGACTCTTCCGTACGGTGAGCCAAAACCACCGGGGAGATAAATCACCTCGTCTAAAAGGTCTGTATTTACAACGCTAGCGAGACCACCGAAATGAAAAATTATTGGCACTTCATGGCCGTCGATTAAATAATGAGTGTCATTAGGATCACTGCCACGAATGATTACGTTGGCAGAAGTTGCTGATGAACGTGCAACGCCAGGCAATGTTTGAACTGCGCGCAGTGTATCGCCGCCGGTACCTGCAATTTTTGAAGCGTCAGCGGCCGAAATATTTTTTTGACTAACTTGTACTGTATTAGCTTTGGTTTGAACTGTGGTTTCATAGGGATTGTAAGTTGATTTTTCAACAAGCAGTTCAACTGAGCCATTATGTGGTACGTCAAAATCAATTCTTGTTTTGATGTAACCGGGAATATTCACGTGAGCAGAGTGTTTACCATCGGGGAGTGTGGTTTCAAATTCTCCTTTTTCATTTGTGGTAACCCGTGTTTTTTCTGGTAAAATAAAAAATGTGATATCGGTAAATGGAGTTCGTGTGCCTAGCTCCATGAGACGCCCTTTAATTGGTGTGTCGGCATTTACATTGAAAGATAAAATTAAAATAAAAAGTGAACTTAAAAATCTTATCACGTGTTGTTCTTTCATTTTTGTATCACGAATTTATAGCTGTATCGAATTACCACGGGCACAGCTTTTTCACCAACTTTAGCTGGTGAAAATAAGAATTGTTTTGCAGCTTCAAGGGCTGCTTCATTGAGTCCGTAACCTGGGCCGCGCACGAGTTTTACTTTTTTAACTCTACCTTCTCCATCAATGTAGAGATCCATTACTACTGCACCTTCAACACCTTTTTGTTTTGCGTCTCGCGGGTAGGGTGTGCGTACATCATTTTGAAGCATCGGCCATTTGTTGACTAAGAAATCTTCGGTCGCAGGAGGAAGTCCGTCATCTGTTGGTGGTAAATTATCTGGCGCTTTAGAAAGTGTATTTCCAATTTTTGCAGCCGTATCTGATTCGCTCACTGTAGAATTACGTGAGACACCCGTTGTCGGTACAGCTTTCTTAGAGGTTTTGGAAGTTTGAGTAGGAATAATCATGGGCTTAACTGGCTGCGTGTTGAGTGGTGTAGTTGGAGTTTCAATAATTGAGACTTCAAGTGTTGTGGATTGTGTGGGGTTATAGTTTTGAAAACCAACTAATAAGCCGAGTAAAAAACCATGTAAAAAAATCGAAAGCGCCAGAGAAATCTCAAGGGCGGCAAGCTTTTTCATGACCGTAAGATCGCTGATTTGGCTTCAAGAGTCTAGGTCAATGTGGTAGTGATTTGAGGCATGAAAAGAATTTGTGTTTTTTGTGGTTCAAATCCAGGAAATCGACTTGAGTATCTAACTGCAGCCAAAGAACTTGGACATCTTTTAGCAGCTAAAAAGATCGGCCTAGTATACGGCGGTGCTAGCATCGGAATCATGGGCGCTATTGCCAATGCCGTGCTTGAAAAAGGTGGTGAAGTCATTGGTGTAATGCCTCAACATCTGGTTGATCGTGAGGTGGCCCATAAAAACTTAACGACTCTTCACGTAGTCAAAACCATGCATGAACGTAAAGCTTTGATGGAAAAACTTTCCGATGCCTTTATTGCGTTACCCGGTGGCTTTGGCACATTAGATGAATTTTGTGAGATATTAACTTGGTCACAACTTGGTTTTCATAAAAAGCCTTCAGGATTACTTAATATCGTGGGCTACTATGATTTATTTATTAAATTTATCAACAATTGTAATGCTGAAGGTTTAATACGTAAAGAAAATCACGAGATGATGTTTGCTGCATCAAATGCCAAAGACTTACTTAAAATTTTTGACGACTATATTGCTGCCACAAACAATCTCGAACCAAAATCACGATTTATGGAAAGTTGACAAAATAATGAATGTTACAACTCTAAGAGAACGCCCATTGATTCTTACGCTTGCCTTAATTTTATTTATGCATGTCGTAGATTTCATGCTGATCATGCCCCTTGGACCACAGCTCATGCGCACACTTTCAATTACTCCAAAACAATTTGGTATAGTTGTGTCTTCTTATATTTTTAGTGCAAGTGCCATGGGTCTTTTGGCTGCGGCATTTATTGATCGCTTTGACTATAAAAAATCATTACTCGTTCTTTATTTTGGTATGATGCTCGGCAACCTTGCGTGCGGCCTTTCTCAAACATACGAAGTTCTTGTTTTAGCGCGTATTATTACAGGTGGCTTTGGTGGTGTACTGAGTGGTTTATGTTTAGCAATTGTCAGCGATGTCGTACCCGGGCCAAGACGAGGTGCCGCCATCGGATTAGTTATGGCTTCGTTTCCTTCAGCTTCTGTTCTTGGAGTTCCCATCGGATTATATTTTGGCACACATTGGGATTGGCACATGCCTTTTCTTATTTTAGCCGGATTAGGTGTGCCCGTTTTGGCAATGTCTTATTATGTATTGCCTAGTATGAAAAAACATCCTTTGTCGCCCATAGCAAAACATCCACTTCGAACAATAACTGATTTGTTTACTGCACCAGAGAATGTTCGTGGCCTGCTTTTGTTCGCAGTTTTGGGATTATCAAGTTTTTCGGTAATTCCTTTTTTAAGCCCTTATCTAGTTGCTAATGGTGGAATTGCTGAGGCGGATTTGGTTTACACTTACTTCGCCGGTGGAGCCTGTAACCTTTTTGCAATGCCATTCATTGGTAGATGTGCAGATCGATTCGGTAAATATAGAGTATTTTTAATCACAGCTATAATTTCTATCATTCCCATAGCGATAGTAACAAATCTTCAGCAAATTTCTTTATTCATGGGGATGTTTATCACTACATTTTTTATGATCTTTGTTTCAGGTAGAGCGGTTACGGCCATGTCTTTAATTTCAATCACTGTTAAGCCGTCAATTCGAAGTAGCTTTATGTCCCTTAATTCATCGGTGCAGCAGTTCTCCTCCGGAATTGCGTCATTTATGGCGGGAAATATTATTGTTAAATCTGCTACCGGGCAGCTTTTACACTATAATGTGGTTGGTTATATTTCAGTTGCGGCTACTCTGCTTAGCCTCTATCTTGGCTCACGACTCATACCACTTAAGGAAGAATTATGAAAAAACACGTTCAACTCTTAATTGCCTTGGTACTCGGAATGCTCGCAGGCGTTTTACTGCATCCGTATTCTGATGTCGTGTGGCTTAATCAGGTCAACACCAACTTCTTGCAACCTGTGGGACAAATCTTTTTACGACTGATTTTTATGATCGTTGTACCTATGATTTTTTCTGCCATGGTCATTGGAGTATTTGAATTAGGAAAAGGTCGTGGCCTAGGGCGCGTTGCTGGTCGGACAATGTTTTTTACACTTATTGCCAGCACATTTTCAGTATTCATTGGAATACTTTTGGTAAATGCTTTTCAACCCGGCAGAGGTTTAACACTCGACTCTAATTTGATTAGTCAGCAATCGGCATCAGTTACAAAACTTCAACAAAATGCGGATGCTGCAAAACCACTGACCCAAATATTAGTTGAACTCATACCTAAAAATCCACTTGATGCAGCTGTTCGAGCGTTTGATGGTGAGATGATTGCATTTATGTTTTTTGCTCTTATCTTTGGATTTGCTCTAAGCCTTTCTGCTGGACGAGAGAAAAAAGAAAATGTTCTGATTTCAGTTTTAGAACAGATTTTTGCTGTATGTATGAAGGTCGTAGATTTTGCCATGGTGCTTGCACCCTATGCGGTGTTTTGTTTAGTATTCAACACGACATTTAAATTTGGGCATGGCGTATTTAAATCTGTATTAGCTTACGTACTTGTTGTTGTGTTCGGTCTTTTAATTCAACAATTTGTTGTTTACTCAGCGATGCTCAAAACAATGAGTAAAATTTCTCCATTTGAATTT
Organism: Oligoflexia bacterium; assembly: GCA_034439615.1. NCBI lineage: Bacteria > Pseudomonadati > Bdellovibrionota > Oligoflexia > Oligoflexia bacterium. Next base: position 50,807 of record JAWXAT010000017.1, read on the forward strand.
TTTAAAAAATGCCGAGAAGTTTATCTCTATGCATTCTCAACAGCTTCATCCAATGCGACTTTGCCCCTGGCCTTAGACACAGCGGAACATAAGCTTGGGCTGAGACCCGATGTCTCGCGATTTGTTTTAACCGTTGGTTCAACGGCGAATCAAAATGGAACAGCACTTTTTGAAGGCGTGACAGTTCTGTTTTTAGCGCAAGTATACAATATTGATTTAACACTGGCTCAACAGATTCAAGTGGTCTTGATGTCAATTCTTGCAGGCATCGGCACTGCTGGGGTGCCTGGTGGTTCATTACCGCTCATTATGATTTTACTCCAATCTGTCGGCATTCCCGCTGAAGGTATGGGTTTGGTTTTGGGAGTCGATAGATTCTTAGATATGTGCCGTACCACAGTGAATGTCAGTGGAGACTTAGTAATTGCAGCACTTGTTAATTCAGGGAAAAAAGAAAAATTAGTTGTGTAGTAACCGCTTAATGAAAATCAACTTTACCTGTATCTAAATAATAAAGTGCCGAAGCTATTTTTAATTTTCCGGTACTAATTTTAGCTTCAAGAATCTTTGAGCGCTTTGCAAGATCACGCGCAACTCCTTTTGCATTTATAGAAGCTTCTTCAGCGACATCAGTTTCTGCAGGACCACGTGCCGCGGAGCTGATGCGGGGTTTGATGTCGCCAATTAATTTATCAAGGCTTGGGCTGCCATTACTTTCACCCTCTTTTGCATTAAGAGCTGCCTTGATAGCGCCACAACTTGTATGACCCATTACTAAAATTAATTTTGAACCTAAATTTTCAACTGCAAATTCAACACTTGCGAGTACAGATGAATCTATTGCTTCGCTCGCAACACGAATGGTGAAAATTTCACCTAAGGCTTGATCAAAAACATGTTCAGGTGGAACCCGTGAATCAGAGCATGACAAAACAATTGTGTGGGGGTGTTGACCCTTGGTTAAACGTTTTCGATCATCGGTTGAGTTGCCATCTTTTCTCATTCTATTTTTATAAAATCGAGTGTTCCCACTTTTTAGTAATTCAATGGCAGCGTCTGCGTTTACTGTGTGATTAGATTCATGAGCACTTGCTGTGGCGGCGTAAGCGAAAAAAAGAAAACTCAACAATGTGATGAGGTGTCGAAAATATTCCATGGCATCGCCCCTTAAATTTTTGTTTATAATATAATGGTGACATAAGGTGAACAAATTGTGAAGGGCTGGATAGATTTAGAAATTCAACGCGACGTTGGGCCCGCTGTTTTGTGGTGAATGACTTGAGTGACTTACGATCCCTTCTTTATTTAAAGTGTAAATATTAAAAATATGTCGAATAACGGGCTGAGCGACGTTGCGCACAGGAATACCTCCAGGTGTTACTCCTTTTTCAATTCCTCTGTGTGCGTGTCCATGAAAAACAATATCTGCACCTGCGGCATCAATAGCTTCAGCAAAAAGGTAGCTTCCTAAAAAGGGGTAAATTTCTTTTTTCTCACCAGTAAGTGTTCCAGGAATGGGGGAGTAGTGCATCAGTACGATTTTATAATCTGTCTTCATTGCTAGAAGTGAATCGTGCAGGCCATGAGCCAGGATTTTAGTATGATGTATGAACGCTTTCATTTCTTTTTCACCAAAGTCACTACCGCAAGCCCCCATAAATCCACCACCAAAACCTTTGAGGCCGACAATACCTACGGCAGATTTTTGAACTTCAACGACACAGGTTTTATTTTCAAGAACATTCACATTCGCAGATTCAAGAATTTTACAAACCTCTGGAACTTGATCTGTGTGAAAATCATGGTTTCCTAAAACAGCAAATACAGGCACGGGTGAGTTATGAAGTTCTTTTGCAAGGATGTTTGCTTCTTCTGCATGACCCGTCTGAGTGAGATCACCAGCAAGTAAGAGTAAATCAGCTTTTTGATTTAAATTTTCAAGGTGAGGTTTAAATTTGCCTTGAGAATTTCGATCAAAATGAATATCTCCTGCTGCGGCAATTCGTATCATACGACGGCCTCAGCCCCTTCTGGGCCAGGAAGCACAGGTACGGTGATTTGATTATCGACTTCACATGCTGGGACAATAGTTTTGATTACCTCAATAATGGCTAGTTTTTGTTCTTCACTGGCGCATTCTCCACGAACAAGAATGTGATTTTGTTCTGCGACAATTTTTATATTTTGATCACCGGTACGACTATCTTGGGCTAATGCATCTTTAATACGACCCACAACGTAAACATCATTTTCAACCCGCCTATGAAGTGAGAATCCACCAAGTGGGCTTGTCGATTGTTGAAAAGACCCAACAGCATTTTGTGCATGAGCTTGATCATCTTCAAAAATAGATTTAAAAAGTGTTTGTATAATTCTATTGGGCACAAGAATGTCATTAGATTGGCCATAAATCAGCAAAGCTAAAACTCTTCTCGGGGCACGTCGGGCGCGCTTTAATAAATATTCCCAATCGAGATGAGCATGAGACAAAACAGCTAGAGCATCATGCCAATGGTGTGGGCCAATTTCATTATGAACAGCTGACTTGATAATAATGAAATCTTCAGGTGCAACGACTTTAACTTGTCGGTCATGAAAATTGATGGCTCTTGCACGTTTGTGCATTTCATCATCGAAGTACATATCTCCGGATGATTTAAAAATGATGTCGACTAGGATGTCTTCCTTCCAGCCTTTAAAAAGCCAATTGTAATCAGTTTTTTCTGTCAAAAAATGATTCTTAGCCAATGCGTCAATTGCAGCTTCAGCATCTTCTGGTCGGACAAAAATGTCTATGTCATGTGTCGATCTGGGACGGCCTAGACCACTTGCTGCAACGCCACCAATAAGTGCGTAGGGTAGTTTTGCAGTTTCAAGGGCATCTAAGGCATCAAAAAGTGTACGATTAAATCGATCTCCATCTTCAGTGTGTCTAGCACTTACTTGATGAGAGGGATTATTTTTACCTGGCTCCATTTGACCTCCTTAAATAAAGAACCATGCTTATTCAAGTTCTGCGCCAGAAAATTTATTACAAATTTTGAGCAACAATTATTCACATTGTTTTAACAGTCAGTACAGTGACTAGACTTTGGATAATCAAGTTCTGGTCTCTGTGCGTATAAATCATGTTATAATCTTTAAAGAGGTAACATTGATGAGCGAAGAAGCTGTCATTCTTATTGTTGATGATGAAAAAGAATTACGTGAAAGTCTTGGAGAGTTATTAGCGCGTAAAGGCTTTGCCGTGCAATGTGTCCAAAGTGGTAACGAAGCACTTCAGGTTTTTCATGAACGTAAAAAAAGTTTGGTCGGCCAGAAGTTAAATTAGTACTCAGTGATTGGATGATGAGTGATGGCGATGGCCTTGCGTTATTAGAGAAATTACGTGTTGGTGAGTTTCATTATGTTCCGTTTATTCTCATGTCAGGTGCAGTTACAAAAGAAGTGTTAAAAAATGTGGTACATCAAGGTGCAGATGGTGTGCTTTTAAAGCCATTTAGTGGTGACACGCTAATTAAAAAAATCTCAGAAGCAATTGCAAATCGTGAATAGCAAGAGTTAGCGCGGGAACTTCACCAGCGGTGAAATGCTGGGTGACCTGGTTTTACGGAAACAAAAATTCCACGACATGTAGCGCAGACCTTACCGTCAACAATGAGTTTGGCCTCAACAGTAGCGCGATCATTTTGTGATTCAACGATCCAAGCTTCAAGTTCAATGGGCTTATCAACCGGTGTCGGGCGCATCAGTTTAATGGCATACTCTGAGGTCACTGTGCAGGGCGGTTCTGCGAGTTTGGTTTTTTCCATTAAATGCCATGCTGCTGTCCAATTGGAATGACAATCTAGTAGGCTTCCGATTATTCCACCGTTTAATACACCCGGAAATGCTTGATGGTATTTTTGGGCATGCCATGTTGCGATGACTTTATCACCTTTGACAATACTTTTGATGTGAAGACCTTTTTCATTGGCAGGCCCACAACCGAAGCAAATACTTTTTAGAGCATATCGTTCTTGAAGGCTTTGTTCTTGAATCAAAGAATTCCCCCTTTTAGAGTGCTTGGTTAATTTCTTTTGCAGGCCAAGGTCCGCCGCGTTTACCTTGTAGGCTGTGATAAACGAGATTTAATTCATTCACTGATTTATTTTGTAAGTCATAAGCCATGCACGAAGAAAATGGTTTTGAATACACATGAAGTGTCATGGCTCTTTGATGTGTTTTCACAGGGTTACGTAGTGAGTGAAGCGCAACCGTATCGTCGATATAGTAGGATTGACCTTTTTTAAAACTTGCACACGAAATTTTTTCTAATGACCCAGTAAATGATGCGGGTGCAATATATTTGAAATCATCGGACATGATGAGGCCATCAATCATAGTCATCCAACAACCTTGAGCCGCATGATCGTGGATCATGGTTGAGTGTCCGGCTTCCCAACATAAAATAATCATTTCAAAAAACGCATTTTTGCAAACAAGGTTTCGTGTATAAGTTGCTTTTTCAAAATGGACGTACTTTTTCACGCTGTCTTTAGTTATGTTTGCGTCTTGAAGAAATTTGAGAATAGTTTCAGGCTTAAACTCATCTTCTTTAAGTGCTAAGAGTTTCTTTTTTAAATTTTCCATTCAATAAATCCAGTTCTTATAGCAAGAAGAGTTATGACACTCACTGCAACCCAAAGAATTACGCCTTGGATGAAAGGCTTCACACCTATGTTTTTGAGCGATGCCTTAGTAAGATTAGCACCAATGAAAAACAAAGCTACTATTAAGAGTTTTTGACTTAGAAAAGCAACCGTGCGCCCAGTCTCAGCGAGTACAGGAAACACAGTAACAACTGTTGCACTGAGTAAAAAGCCAGGAATAAACCATGGAATTTTTGCTTTTGTGTCTCCAGTATGTTTTTTATCAGAGTAGAAATATTTAATCACAAGTGAAACCGGGATTATCCATAATGCTCTGGCCAATTTTACAGGTGTGGCTATTGCTAGTGATTCTGAGCCGTATTGCAAAGCTGCACCTACTACGGAACTTGTGTCATGAATCGCAAGTGCACTCCATAAACCAAACTGTGCATGATTAAGATCTAGTGCATGCCCAATCATCGGGAATGTTAAAAGTGCGAAAGTATTAAGTAGAAGTACGGTTACAAGGGCAATAGATGTGTTTTCATTTTTTGCATTCAGCGTTGCAGTTAATGCCGCAATGGCACTGCCACCGCAAATGGCTGTACCAACAGAAATGAGCAGCGATGCTTCTTGATTAACTTTCAACCATTTGCCTAATTGTATTCCTGCAACCATGGTTAAAAAAATTCCGATGATTGTATAGATTAAGCCTTGCGCTCCCGCTTGAAGAACTTTATTGAGCTCCATGCCGGCACCAAAACCTGTGATCGCGATGCCAAACATAAGGGGTGTGAGTTTTTTAGTATAAGTGATGAAGGGGTTACCCATAGTGAGAGATGTGATGATGCCTAAAATGAGCATGACACCACCTGATAGGTAAAATGACAAAGTTACGAGAATTACACAGACAAAAGAGAATTTAAATTTATCATTCATGTCTATTCAATATCGGAAGCACTATTGGAATACAATTATTTCTTTGGGTTTAATTTCAGCGAAACTGAATTTATGCAATAGCGTTGCCCGGTAGGTTTTGGCCCATCATCAAATAGATGCCCCAAGTGTGCCCCACATTTTCCGCATAAAACTTCGGTGCGAGACATTCCGTGACTCTCATCAACGTTGAGTTCAATATTTTTTTTATCTAGAGCGTTCCAAAAACTTGGCCAGCCACTTCCAGAATCATATTTTGTTTCTGAACTAAAAAGTTCACTCTCGCAACAAATGCAAGTGTAAGTACCTGGTGTTTTGCAGTCGTAATACTCACCCGAAAAGGCGCGTTCAGTACCTTTTTCTCGGGCAATCTTAAATTGCTCTGATGTGAGTTTATCTCGCCAGTAAGTATTGTCTTTGATGTTTTTATCAGTCATTAGTTTTACTCCTTAAATAAAAAGGCCATCTAGACTACTAGATGGCCCAAGCTTTTACTTGTATAACTTAAATTACTTTTTTCTGCGTCTTAAAATTGCACCCAAAGCAAAAGGAAGTGCTAATCCAACCATGGCTGTGGGAATGCCCTCTGACGACTGACTTGAGGATTTTCCACAACCCGGGGCGCCACCACCTCCACTACCGGTACCATCAGAGATTGTGACTTTAAGTGTACTTGCAATAGCACCAGCTGCATTTTTTGCTGTTACTTTAACTTCGCCATTTTCAAGAGCTGTGAGCGCACCGTTTGCATCAATGCTCGCAAGTGCTGCATTATCTACAGACCACGTTACAGCACCATTTGCTTTATATGCTGTGAACGTGAACGAAGCCCCTTTGGCAATATTCATGCGTGCTGGCCAAACTTGAAAGCCCTGCGACAATTGTCGAATTGCTACAACTGCATCTATATCACCAGATGTAGCGAGTTTATTTACGTAACCACTATTATAGTTTGCACTATTTAATACTGCGTTTTTTAAATCGCGGACTGAAAGACCTGGTTCAACCGATAAAATGAGTGCTGCTATCCCCGCTACCATGGGTGAGGCCATAGAGGTCCCACTCAAAACTCCATATTCATTATTTAAAAGTGTTGAATAGACATCTTTGCCCGGTGCCGCGATGTCTACTTTTGTACCACCGTAATTTGAAAATCCTGCAAGTTGACCATTAGACTGAGAAGCTGCAACAGAAATTATTCCATCAATATCAGATGAAGCTGGATAAGTTGGAGTTGCGTCATTGTCATTTTGATCGTTACCGGAGGCGGCTACAAATAATGTGCCTTTGTTATTTGCATAAACAATGGCATCTTTTACTGTCTGAGATTCTGGTCCGCCACCCCAACTTGCATTAATAATACGAGCTCCGTTGTCAGCAGCATAAATAATTGCAGCTGCAGCGTTTTCGATATTTCCGCCACCGTAGTCATCTAAGAATTTAAGCGGCATGATACGAACATTCCAATTGGCTCCGACAATACCGACGCCATTATTACCTTCAGCACCGATGATTCCTGAGACGTGGGTACCATGTCTCAATGCGTCGGTTGAATCGTTGTCGTTGCTGTGAAAATCCCAGCCCTCATAATCATCTACATAACCGTTACTGTCGTCGTCTTTACCATTATTTGGAACTTCACGTGTGTTTTTCCAAAGACGATTTTTTAAATCATCATGATTAAGTGCAACGCCTGAATCTGTAACCGCAACAATAATTGAACTGCTACCCGTTGTGGTTTCCCACGCAGTTTCAATATTGGTACGAATAAGTCCGTCGAGACTGTTGTACTTCGGGTCATTGGGTTTTAAAAATGTGTGAACTTTGAAACTTTTCTCAACATAAAGCACATCTGGTGATGCGCGAAGTTGCTTAAGACCAACCTCTAAAAAACCCTTTGTATTGAGCGCTTCAGCGACTACGAGATTGAGCTGTGGAATTTCTTGTCGCTGCTCGAGTCCAAAGCTTTTTAAAAAGGTGGTGGATTTAACGAGAGTGTTTGTCTTGTAACGAATGAGGTAACGTTGCGAGGCTAGTGCGGAGGTTGTTGCAAATAACAGTATTGCTGCTAAACCTACGGACTTCCATATCCGAAAAGGCATTAATTTTTCTCCTTGTTCATGTCCTATAAGTAAATCGTAGCAAGGTTTTCCGGGCGATCCTAACAAATATGCATGGCGCAAGACCTAAAGCGAGACGAGTTTTCATAATGATTTGTGCGACATTTACTAGTGAGATGTTATACAATATTTTTGGCACGGCCTATTAACTTATTCTCTCAGGAGACACTATGTTCATTTCACAATACTCTGGAATACTTCTTGGTGATAATTTTCGAGTCGCATTCATAACAATGTTAGTCATTGTTCTTGCGCTTGGATTTTTAGGAGCACCATTCATTGTTTGGACCATTGTCGTAGGTGCATTGCTCATCGGCTTTAATGCCCCGGTTTGGGTATTGGCTGTTTTTGCAGTCATCGCGGTGGTTTTTAACATTAAGCCCATCAGACAAATGCTTGTGTCTTCGGTGATCATGAAAGTAATGAAGATCATGGAATTCATTCCGCGCATTTCTGAAACAGAGAGAACAGCATTAGAAGCTGGTGTGGTCTGGGTTGAAGGAGATCTTTTTTCTGGAAAGCCTGATTTTAAAAAATTAATGAATGAACCTTATCCAAGACTCACATCTGAAGAGCAGGCGTTCATTGATGGTCCAGTAGAAAGGTTATGTACATTAGTAGATGATTGGTCGGTTTGGAAAACTCGCGAAATTCCACCTGAAGCATGGGCGATTATTAAAAAAGAAAAATTCTTGGGAATGATTATTCCAAAAGAATATGGTGGTCTTGGTTTTTCTGCCATGGCGCATAGTGAAGTTATTCATAAACTTGCGACAAGGTGTATTCCTTTAAGCATCACAGTTATGGTTCCTAACTCTTTGGGGCCTGCCGAACTTCTCATTCACTACGGTACAGATGCTCAGAAAAAACATCTGCTTCCTAAATTAGCCAGTGGTGAAGAACTTCCATGTTTTGCACTCACTGAACCCAATGCCGGTAGTGATGCGGGTTCTATTGTTTCTGAGGGAACTCTATTTAAAGGAACTAACGGAAAACTTCAAATCAAACTTAATTGGAACAAACGTTGGATCACACTTGCTGCAATTTCAACAACCCTGGGTCTTGCTTTTAGACTGAGAGATCCAGAGAATCTTTTAGGAAAAGGAACTGATATTGGTATTACTTGCGCACTTATACCTTCACACACACCAGGTGTAGTGCTTGGGCGACGTCATGATCCATTGACGGTTCCGTTTTACAATTGTCCTACACAAGGTAAAGATGTCATCGTTAATGCTGAAGATGTAATTGTTGGCGGACTCGAAGGAGCTGGTAAGGGTTGGAAGATGCTAATGGAATGTCTTTCAGCGGGTCGCGGAATTTCATTGCCTGCGCAAAATTCTGGCGGAACAAAAATGTCATTACGTGTGGTGAGCGCACATGCCACCATTCGAAAACAATTTGGAATTCCAATAGGAAAATTTGAAGGTATCGAAGAGCCGCTCTCACGCATCGCAGGTTTTAGTTATATCTGTGAAGCCCTAAGACGTTTCACATTGGGTGCACTTGATAAAGGAATCAAACCACCAGTTGTTACTGCAATTGCCAAATATCATTCAACCGAACTTTCACGTAAAGCCATCAACGATGCAATGGATGTTATGGGTGGTGCTGGAATTTCTTTAGGACCCAAAAATTTATTAGCACATGGTTATCTCACAATGCCCATTGGTATCACGGTTGAGGGAGCTAACATTCTCACAAGAACTTTGATTATCTTTGGGCAAGGCGCTATGCGCGCTCACCCGTTTGCATTTAAAGAAGTTAACGCCATGGAAAAGGGTGATACAAAAGCTTTTGATCGTGCATTCTGGGGGCACATCGGCCACGTCGTAAGAAATCTTTTTCGCTCCGTACTCTTAAGTATCACCCGCGGTTATTTAGTGGCAAACCCCGTTGGTGGATCACTGGCCCGCTATTACAGAAAACTTTCGTGGGTTTCGGCAAGCTTTGCTATCATGGCTGACATTGCCATGGCATCACTGGGTGGAACTCTTAAACAAAAAGAAAAAATCACGGGCCGTTTTGCAGATATTTTATCTTGGATGTATATCGGAACTGCGATTTTAAGACGCTACCAAGCAGATGGTTCTCGTAAAGAAGATTTACCTTTTGTGCATTTCACAATGAATTACGCATTTTATGAAATGCAACAGGCCTTTGACGGAATATTCTCAAACCTCAGTGTTCCTGGTTTGTCATGGTTTTTCAAAGGCCCTATACGCTGGTGGTCAGGTTTAAATACTCTCGGAAATCGAGATACCGATGATCATAGTCATAAAATCGCAACACTTGTGATGACTGACAGCGCACAGAGAGATCGCATGGCTGAAGGAATATTTATTCCTACAAATCCAAGCGAACATTTTGCTCAGTTAGAAGAGGCTTTCAAGGTTTGTAAAAAAGCAGAAGAAATTGAACGAAAGATTCGTAAAGCCGTTCACACAAAGCTGATTCCAAAAGTTAAAGGAGCGCAGCTTTTAACCGTGGCGCTTGAAAAAGGAATCATTACTAAAGATGAACATACTGATCTTGTTCGTTCTGAAAAACTTCGTTGGGAAGCAATCCAAGTTGATGACTTCTCACAAGAGGAATTCTTAGGACATAAAAAGCCTGAAGACAAACCCGCTTTTGAGCCGCGTATAAAGCGAATGGAAGCTTAAATATAAAATATGATTAATAATAAATAAGGCTACCTTCTCAGGTAGCCTTATTTATTTAATGCTTAATTAAAATTTATTCTTATTGGCCTAAACGCTGTGATTTTAAAACTGCGAGGGTTCGTTGATTGCCGCTAACAACTTCTGAACGAACCACACCAAATGCAACAAGACCGACATTAATTTTTCCAGTTACACCGTTGCTTGCAGTAAGTGGTAATGCACAGGTATCAAATGTTCCAGCAGCTGTTGTCACACTTTCAGATTGACCGCCAGCTTGTGTGCAGTTAGCAAGAGCTTGAGTAACAAGTTCGGTTGTAAAGAGGCTGTTTGACTCTACATTACGAAGTTGTGTTTGAACTTGGCCATTGCTCGTTACAGTGCTTTTAACGCTGTAACTGTTAGAGGCTTGATTAAAAGCTGTGATCTCTTGTTCGAAAGTCATTGCACTTTGTGCTTCACCTTGTGTGACAGTCACTTCATATTGTGCGTAGTCACCAATTGTAGGCATAGCGGCGACGGCCATTGAACTCATGAGAACAGTTGCAACAAGAATCATTAATTTCATTGAATCCCCCTAATGGATTAATTGTTATTGATTTTGATCAAAGACTTGCCTGTATTGAGTTTTAAAAGCAATATTAAAAAACTTACAAATTCCAACAAAGACTAATTGATTCATTGGTACTCGAAAGATGAGAAAAGGGGGCGGTTAGACCCTAAGCTTCTTCACTGGGCCTATAGTCAGAGGTAACGCCGTTTAGGTTTGAGCCATCATGATATTTAGGCTGATTTTCTTGGAAAGCTATAGGTGAATTCTAAAGGTGGCTAAGGAAGTGGGTTTGAAATAGAGCTGCTGATCCGTACAGTGTGAAATAATGAGTGCGATTTTGCCGAAGTGGCTTGGAAAAGGATGATCGCAATTTTACCAAGGTTTCTTGGGATGGTGATAGTGAAGTGCATCGTCTAAGCTCCCCACATTTTCATTTTAATAAAACCTGATAGATTGAATCGTGAATATGTTGGCGCGAATATATGCGCATGAAAATATAAGTACGAATATGTAAACGCGAATATTTAAGTACGAATATGTAAGTATGAATATGATGAGAGATAATATTTTTTAATTTTAATATGGTGACATTATCGCTGCAACGCCACATTTTTTAATGGCGCAACCTGAAACATAATTTTACCG